>DASXBH010000478.1:0-6100 GCA_036491775.1 Candidatus Acidiferrum sp. | reverse complement strand
TCGATCGGTTGACTTCGCACGGACCGGGAGCACCGTTGGGTGGGCTGGAAAACAGCGGATGGAAACTGGTGTACAACGAAACGCCAAACGAACACCAGAAAGCGGAAGAGGTGGTAGAACAAACTGCAGGGTTGCAGTATTCCCTGGGCTTCGAGGTGCACTTGCCCGCTGGCGAGGAGAGCGACCGAATCCTGGATGTGATCCCAGGATCTCCGGCCGCGAAGGCGGGGATGTCTGCGGGAATGCGACTGGTCGCGGTGAATGGACGGAAGTGGACCCCGGAATTCCTGCGGGCGGCGGTCCAGAGCGCGAAAAATAGTAAAGAAGCCATCGAATTGCTGGCGCAAAATGGCGATTATTTTCAGACCTACCACCTGGATTATCACGCAGGCGAGCGTTATCCGCACCTGGAAGCAATCAGCGGGAGGCCGGACGTGCTTTCAGAGATTGCGCGCATGAAGGCACCGGCCGTGACGCTGCCAACGAGTTATTAGGAGAGGAATGGCGCGGGTGTGACGCACAGCTCGCAAGGGCTGGTACGAACAATTGGGCGCTGGAGCCTGGCGGCGCTGATGGTCAACATGATCATCGGCGGAAGCATTCTTCGTTTACCCTCGATTCTCGCGGAAAAATTGGGAGCATGGAGCCCGTTGAGCTGCCTGGGAGCAGGCGCGGGCATGCTGGTGATTGCCGGTTGCATCGCGGAAGTCTCTTCGCGGTATGACGAGACCGGCGGGCTGTATTTGTACGCGCGAGACGCGTTTGGACGCTTTGCGGGATTGCTGGTGGCGTGGTTAACGTGGCTAACGCGCATCGCAGCGCCGGCTGCTGCTGCGAATCTGTTTTGCACGTATGCAGCTCAGTTTGTGCCGTACTTCGGGACGCGGCGAGGCGAGTTGCTGCTGCTGGCGGTGCTGATTGGGCAGTTGGCGGTCTTCAATTACATCGGAGTGAAAACCGGAAAAAATCTGAGCAACGTGTTCACCGGAGTGAAGGTGGGCATTTTGCTGTTTTTTGTTGTGGTTGGAGCGCTGGCACTACTGTTGCATCCAGAAGTCCGCGTGCCAGCAACGTTTCCTGCGACGCGCTTTAGGGATTGGCTGGACCCAATGCTGATCCTGGTGTATGCGTATGGCGGATTCGAGGGCGCGCTGTTTGTTGGCGGCGAGACGAAGAACCCAAAGCGGGATGTGCCTATCGCCTTGCTGGTGGCGCTGGCGGCAGTGTGCGTGATTTACACGGCGATTCAATTTGTGACTATGGCGACGCTGCCCGATGTGGCCAATTCGGTGCGGCCTTTGTCCGATGCGGCGCAACGATTCATGGGATCGGGCGGCGCTGTGTTCATGGGGTTGGCGGCGCTCATTTCGATGTACGGATATTTAAGCGCGAATTTGTTATCGGTGCCGCGGATTACGTTTGCGCTCGGTGAGCGCGGCGACTTCCCGCGATTTTTCGCAGGGATTCATCCGAAATATCGAACGCCGCATGTTTCGATCGTCTTGTATGCGGTGGTGCTGTTTGCGTTCGCCGCGCTGGGAACATTTCAGTGGAACGCAATTTTGTCAGCAGTGTCGCGGTTGGCGGTTTATGGAGCAATGGCGCTGGCTGTTCCGGTGTTGCGGAGGCGGCGCGATGACAAGGCACAATTTTTGCTTCCGGTACCCTACCTATTTTCCGCAGCAGGAATAATTTTTTCCGTTGTGCTACTGACGCGAATGGGGCGAAACGAATTTGTGGTGATATTTGCGACATGTGGCATTGCGTTGCTGAATTGGATGATAGTGCGACGAGGGTCGAGAGCAACCCGCGCGGTCGACTCAGTCTGAGCCAGCGAAATGTTAAACGAGACTCCCTGCTGTTCGCCGAGTTAGCTGAGTAATGCCTGGAAGCGGGAGTCGGTACGCAAGGAATCGAGATCGGAATCTTTGGCCGCCCAATTCTTGAAAAAGGTGCCATGAGCCATGGCCTTGCCCAAGCAGGCGAGAGCCTCTTCGGTGCGTCCTAACAGCGAGTAGACACACGCAACATTGTACAGAATGGAAGTTTCTTCCGGATCGATGGCGAGAGCGCGACTCGCCCAATCGAAACTTCGTTCGTGATGGCCCATGCGAGCGAGGATGCCAGCGCCGAGATAGAGCGAACGAGGGTCATCGGGATGGCTGTCGATATATTTTTCGATAAGTTTCAAAGCACGCTGCTCGGTAGCTGTAGCCTCTACCGGCCGGCCCAAACCATGATAGACAGGAACGAGCAAACTGACGGCCTGATAATCGTCAGGATTGAGTTTTGAGGCTTGCTCGTAAAGCTCGGCGGCCTTGATCAAGTCGCCGCGTTGAAACGAGGTGCGCGCATAGAAGTAAAACGCTTCGTAAAGTTTAGGGTCGAGGCGAATGGCCGCTTCAAATTCCTGCTGCGCCTTGTCGAAGTTCTTCTTGAGAGCAAACGCTAAGCCACCGGCGGCGTGCGCCTCGGCGAGTTCGGGATCGAGTTCCAAGGCCTTGCGGCTGGCGGCCTCGGCTTCATTCAGATTGTCTTCGCTGCTATCCCAATACATGTACAGGAAGGAGCAGCAATCGGCGACACCGGCGTAGGCGCGAGCGTATTGCGGATCGATGACGATGGCGCGCGCGAACATCTGACGCGCAAAGTCGAAGCCTTTCTTGCGGAACTGATGGAAGAATTGGCGTCCGCGGAGATAGTAATCATACGCCTGAGGATTGTCGGTCTGCTTGCGGGCGATGGCCTTCTCTTCCTGGGGAGAAAGCTTGATGCGCAGAGCCTGACTGATGCTGCGGGCGATCTCGTCTTGAACTTCGAAGACGTCTTTCAGTTCGCGATCGTAGCGTTCGGCCCAGATGGAGTGGCCAGTCTGCGCGCGGATGAGTTGCGCGGTGATGCGCAAACGATTGCCAGCACGCCGCAAGCTGCCACTGAGAACGCAGGCGGCATTCAGTTCCTTGCCAACCTGTGGGCCGGTAACGGGTTTATCGCGGTAGGCGAGAACGGCAGACCGAGGAAAAATCTGTAATTCTTTGATCTTGGAGAGCTCGGTGATGATGTCTTCGGTCATGCCATCCCGAAAATATTCGTCGTCTTTGCTGCCGCTGAGATTTTCAAAATAGAGAACGGCGACAGATTTTTCTGAGGCGCCGACTGCGGCATCCGCGGCAGGAGTCTGCCGTTTGGATTCGGAGACGCGGCCGGAAGAATCGCGATCACGTTTCAGGCGCTTCAAGTCGGTTTTGATTTCGGAAGCGGTCTGATAGCGGAGGTCGCGGTCCTTCTCAATGGCCTTGTTGATGATGCGTTCGAACTCCGCAGGAATCGCGGTGTTCAGAGAGGCGATGGAGCGCGGCGTGCCGTGCAGGATAGCGTCGAAGATGGCGGCAGAGGTGTCGCCATTGAATGCGACTTTGCCGGTAGCCATTTCGTAAAGGACTGTGCCAAAGGAGAAAAGATCGGTCCGCGCATCGAGATCTTTGCCGAGCGCCTGCTCGGGGGACATGTAGGCCATGGTGCCCAACGCGGTTCCAGGGCTGGTAAGAAAATCTTGATCGGCTACTGTGGCTTGCGCGGAGAGCTCTCCCACCACGGCGGGAGAGCGGCGCGCCGCCATCTTGGCGAGACCGAAATCGAGAATTTTAGTTTGGCCTCGTTGCGTCAGGAAAATATTGGCCGGTTTAATATCGCGGTGAACGATGCCTTTTAGATGAGCGGCCGCGAGTGCATCGGCAATTTCGATGCCGACTTCGAGAATGGAATCGATCTCGATGGGGCGGCCGCCGATTCGATGTTTCAGGGTCTGACCTTCGAGCAGTTCCATAACGATGAAGGGGCGGTGATCGTATTCGCCGACATCGTGAATGGTACAAATATTGGGATGGTTCAAGGCGGAAGCGGCGCGAGCTTCGCGCTGAAAACGTTCCAGGGTCTGCGCGTCGGTGGGCGTATCTTCGGGAAGGAATTTCAGTGCCACGCTGCGGTCAAGACGCGTATCTTCTGCGCGATAGACCACGCCCATGCCGCCGCCACCTAGTTTTTCGTGGATGCGGTAGTGAGAGAGAGTCTGACCGGAGAGAGACCGAGGTTCGAGCATCGCTGGGTCATTCTAGGGGCGGCGAGGAATCAAGTCAACATTCGCGGCGAGCGCAGCGTAAAGCCCGTTTATTTGCAAAGACACAATTGTTAGCCAGAAAAGTGCATGGGAATTCGCGGGACCGTTGTTGACCGAGACGGCGACTGACGCTTCAGGCGGCTTGGATTCACTGGGTAATCGTGACATTATCGAGTGTTTTGCAAGCGCAGAAAAAGTGGTTGGCGATGAGGAGAAGCGCATGAGGCTAGGCGTGTGGACGGGCGGGATTCTGGGAATAGTTTTGGCGGCGGCGGCCGTGGGACAAGCGCAAACGACAACGGAGAAACATCCCTTGGGATTCGATGATTTGATCAAGATGCACCGAGTCTCTGCGCCCGAGATTTCACGCGATGGGAAGTGGGTGGCATACGCGATCGCGACGCCGGACATGGACGCGAACCGCAATGCCAGCAATATCTGGATCGTCCAGACTTCGGGCGGAGATGCGATGCAATTGACGCAGAGCGGCAAAGATTCCGCGCCAGCCTGGTCACCTGATGGAAAGACGTTGGCATTTGTTTCGGCACGCGATGGAATTTCGCAGATTTATTTGCTGTCGATGGAGGGAGGCGAAGCGAAGAAGGTGACTTCCCTTTCGTCGGGCGTCGATCTTTTTAAGTGGTCGCCGGATGGGAAGACTTTTGCGTTTACATCGTCGGTGTATCCGGATTGCAAAGACGACGCGTGCAACAGCAAACGCGATGAAGAAAGAGAAAAAAGTAAGGTCAAGGCGCGAATTTACGATCACTTGTTGTACCGGCATTGGGATCACTGGTCGGAGGGCAAGCGGAGCCATTTGTTTGTGGAGCCCGTAGATGCAAGCACTGCGGCTCGAGATCTGACTCCGGGAGCTGATTACGATGTTCCTCCCGACGAACGAGGCAGCGGCTCCGACATTAATTTTTCGCCGGATGGAAATGAGATTTGTTTTACGGCAGTGACGGATAAGGTAGAAGCCCTGAGCACGAACGGCGATCTATTTCTGATTCCGACGGCCGGCGGCGAGGCAAAGCGGATTACGACAAATCCGGGATTTGATGGCAATCCCGTGTATTCGCCGGACGGCGAATACATCGCGTATCACGCACAAGTGACGCCAGGGTATGAGGCGGACCGCTGGCGGGTGATGTTGTACGACCGGCAAGCGGGAAAGGCCGAGGACATTTCGTCGGGATTCGACCGAAGCGCCGGCGAGTTGACTTGGTCTCCAGATAGCAAATCACTTTATTTTCTGGCCGAGAACGAGACGCTGCAGCCGCTGTATGCAATGGACGCACACGCAGGGGCGACGCCGAAGAAAATCTTGGATGGATTCAACAGCGCGTATTCCTTCAGCGGCGATGGGAAATTGCTTGTCGCGGAGCGAACCAGCTTGACGATGCCGGGCGAGTTGTTTGTGGCGGCAGCCGATGGAAGCGGATTGAAGCAGGTAACGCACGCGAACGATGCGCTGCTGGCGAATGTAGAGATGAATGGACCGGAGACGTTCTGGTTCGATAGCGCGGAAGGCACCAAAGTACAGGCGATGATTGTGCGGCCGCCAGGATTTGTGGCGACGAAAAAGTATCCGATGCTGGTGCTGCTGCACGGTGGACCGCAAACCATGTGGTCGAACGCGTGGGGCTACCGGTGGAACGCGGAAGTATTTTCTGGCGCGGGCTACGTGACGCTGATGATCAACCGTAGGGGGTCGACGGGCTACGGGCAGAAGTTCACGGATGAGATCACGAACGACTGGGGGGGCAAGGCGTACGCGGATGTGATGAAAGGAATCGACGCAGCCTTGGCGAAATATCCGTATATCGACAAGACGAAATTGGCGGCTGCAGGCGGTTCGTACGGCGGGTTCATGGCGGACTGGCTGGCAACGCACACCGGACGGTTTAAAGCGATTGTGAGCCACGCGGGCGTGTATGACATGACTTCCATGTATGCGACGGAGGAGTTGTGGTTCGAAGAGCA
>DASXBH010000477.1:0-3336 GCA_036491775.1 Candidatus Acidiferrum sp. | reverse complement strand
AGAAGCAGAAGGTCGCGGTGCGGACTCCGCAGGAAGTTGTCGGAGCCTTACAGGATGTACTGCCTCTTCCAACCCCGCTGGTAATCGAAGCGGAACCCGTTAAAGGCGAATCAGGAAAATCTACGGACGAGAGTTCCCTGCAGCTCCGTTTGCCGGCTGAGGACTTGAAGCCGCTTTACGATTTTTCGTTGGACTGTAAGGCCTGTAAGGCGCAACTGGCGGCCGCGCAGGCGGACTTGAAGGACGAGCGGGTAAAGACGGAAGCGGTTGGTAGGGAACGGGACGATGCGTTCCGGGTGGCTAAGGGTGGCTCCGTGCTGCGGCGGGTAGAACGGGCGGCGAAGTGGTTTGCGATTGGAGCGGCGATGGGCGCGGCGGCGGCGAAACTTTCGCGTTAAGTGGGAGTGTGAGGGACTGCCCGGTCTTAGAGATCTATCTTGTGCCGGCAGTATGGCAGCCGTGGAATTGCGGCCGACTGGCGCACCCCCCGCGCCAGTCGGAGAAGGTCTGACGAGCGAGTAAGGTTGAGCGATGCGACAAACGACTCGTTGTGGAAAGCGTTAAAAGGTCAAGAAAAGGGCTTGACATTGCGTCCCATAAGCTATATTATGTTAACTAACGAATGAGGCTGATATGTGGAGGCAAGCACGGGCCTCTCCCATCTAGCTAGTGCCTGCTCCTCGTTTCGACTCCTGCCCTTCTACTTCTTCTGTGCTGCTTTTCCGGATTTCAGGTCGGCGACTTCGTAGTCGAGATATTGTTGGATTGCGTGGGGATCAGCGCCGACAACGCGGCGCCCGTTGACGAAGACGGTTGGCGTGCTGCGAACTTCGAGAAGATTTCCATTGGCGATGCTGGCATCGACTTCGCCAGCGGCTTGCGGCGAGCTCATGCAGGACTTGAAGGTGTCCTGGTTGACCCCAGCTTTGCCGGCATACTCAAGCATCTTGTCCCAAGCGTTAGCGGCCGAGATCAGGTCCTGGTTATCGTAAATCAGATCGTAGAGTTGCCAGAAGGCCTTGGGGTTCTGCTGGTAGGTACAGCGTCCGGCAAGTGCAGCGGTTCGGGCCCAGGGGTGCAGCGCCTCCAGCGGGAAATCTTTGAAGATGACCTTAACCTGGGGGTAGTTGGGCAACATGCCGCGCAGCACGTCGTGGAGTCCACGACAAACCGGGCACTCAAAGTCTGAGAACTCGACCAAAGTGATAGGCGCTTTCGGGTCGCCCAGGACGGGAGCTCCGGGAGTTTGAATCTTTGCGGAGGTCTCGGCCAAGGGGTCGGTGGTGAGGTCGGAGACTTCGCCACGGAGCAGGTAGCGGCCATCCTTGGTGAGATACATGGTGACATTCTCGGTGCCGTCCGGCGTTTTCACTTCGATTGGCGTCTCATAGAGCCCGGAGCTGCCAAGCTCCTTGGGCGTGCCAACAGTAATCTTCATGTCGGGGCCAAGGGCGAAAAAGCGGCGGAGGAAGTCTTCAATGGTCTTTTGCGCGGCTGGCGAAGCCGGAGGAGCGGCTGAGCCCGATTTTGGGGTCGCTGCCGGTTGCTGCGCGCTGACGAGCATTGCACACGACAGGGTGAACACCATTGCGGTGAGCTGGAATGATTTTTTCACGCGTATCCTCTTCCGGGTGGTGGAATCATGGAACGAATTTTTGTGCGATAGGAAATGGCCGGCCGAAACCAAACGCGCGCGAGGTAATTTTAAGTCCCGGCGCCGCTTGTTTGCGTTTGTATTCATTGCGATCGACGAGCACAGCAATGTTGCGCACTAATTTCAGGTCAAAGCCGTAGCGGTCGGCAATCTGTTCCGGCGACAAAACATCTTCTATGTAGGACTTCAGGATGCGGTCCAGGACGTCGTAGGGTGGCAGGGAATCCGTGTCTTTCTGGTCTGGCCGCAGTTCGGCGGAAGGCGGCTTCTCGATGGTCGAGCGGGGGATCAGTTCCCTTTCGCGATTGATGTGTTCGGCGAGCGCGTATACCATCAGTTTCGGGACATCGCTGATGACCGCGAGTCCTCCCGCCATGTCGCCATAGAGCGTGCAGTAGCCGACGGCGTTTTCCGATTTGTTACCGGTGCTCAGCACCATGGATCCAAATTTGTTCGAAAGGGCCATCAAGTAATTGCCGCGAATGCGCGCTTGAATATTTTCTTCGGTGGCATCTGGCGGGCGATTGCCAAAAACTGGTTGCAGCACGCCTTTGTAGGATTCAAAAACCTGAGCGATGGGAATGGTCAGGAATTCGATGCCGAGATTGGTGGCCAGAGCGCGGGCATCGGTTTTGCTGCCTTCGGAGGAATACGGGCCAGGCATGGAAACGCCGAGGACGTTACTGGCGCCGAGTGCCGCAACGGCGATGGAGGCGACAACCGCGGAATCTATGCCGCCACTCAGGCCGACAATCGCTTTGCGGAAATTGCATTTCTGTACATAGTCGCGGGTGCCGGTGACCAGTGCCTGGTAGGCGTAAGCAATCTCTTCGTGCGGCTGTTCGTGGATCTCGCCTTGCCCGGTGACGGTGTCGAACAGGACGAGGTCCTCTTCAAAGGCTTTAGCCTGCGCGGCGATTTTCCCATCGGCAGTGAGTGCGATGCTGGCTCCGTCGAAGATCAGCGAATCGTCGCCGCCCACTTGATTGACGTAGATGACCGGGCGCTTGTGGTGCGTGGCAATGGATTGCAACATGCCGAGGCGCAGGGAGCGTTTGTCGATGGTGTAAGGCGAGGCGGAAATGTTAATGAGAATGCTGGTGCCGCGGGCGATGAGTTCGGTGACCGGGTCGCGGGAGTACATGGGAGTGGCCCAGAAAGTTTTATCGTTCCAGACGTCTTCGCAAACGGTGATGCCGAGCTGTTCCCTTTCCAGGCCGTAGACATATTGTTTTTCGGCGGGCTGGAAATAGCGGGACTCGTCGAAGACATCGTAGGTGGGCAGGAGCATCTTGCCTTGTTCGAACACGACGCGGCCGCTGGAGATGAGCGCGGCTTTATTGGCGATGTGCTTGCCGCCACCGTCGTGGGAAACATGCCCGGCGTAGCCAACAATTGCGGGGAGAGGCATTTGCGCGGCAATTTGTTTCAAGGTGTCTTGGTTGCGTTGGATGAAAGCGGGGCGCTCGAGAAGGTCGAGTGGCAGGTAACCGCAGATGCAAAGCTCGGAGAAGACGGCTAGTTCCGCGCCGCGCTGTTTGGCTTGAGCGGCCAAGGCCAGGATGCGCGCTGAATTGCCTTCGAAATCGCCGACGGTGGGATTGAATTGGGCGAGCGCTATTTTCATTCGGGGTAAAGTTTAGGATACCGGGTGGAATGGCGGGAATGCAAATGGGGAGAAG
>DASXBH010000476.1:0-5968 GCA_036491775.1 Candidatus Acidiferrum sp. | reverse complement strand
TTGGTGGTGCAGGCGCGGACGCTGGAACAATTCGAACGCTACGGGATCGCGGAAGAAGCGGTGCAACGGGGCCGACAGCTGAAACACGCGTCGATGATCAGCGAAGGAAAACAAATTGTTTCGGTCACGCTGGACAAAATTCCCGGGCATTATCCGTTTGCGCTGTTTCTGCCGCAGAACGAAACGGAAGCGTTGCTGATCGAGCACCTGGAAAGCCTGGGGGACAAAGTGGAGCGAGGCATCGAGTTGAGATCGATCGCGGAAAAGGGCGATGAGGTTGCGGCGGAACTGCGTGGTGCGGACGGCAAGCTGCAAAATGCGACGGCGGCGTGGGTGATGGGCTGCGACGGAGCGCATAGCGCAGTGCGTGAAGGATTGAAGATTCCTTTTTCTGGCGAAGCGGTGGAACTGAATTTCTTTCTTGGTGATTTGGAGTTGGAGGGTCCGCAACTGCCTGGCGATGAGTTGCGCATTTATCTGCATCGGGGCGACGTGGTGTTCATTGGGCGGCTGAAGGAAAAATTGTATCGCGTGATTACGGCGCTGCATTCGGAACAAGATGCACCGGAGCGCAAGCAGGAGCTGACGATTGCCGATTTTCAGAAGTACATCGATAACGCGGGAATTCAGCTGCGCGTCGTGTCTTCGCAGTGGATGACTCCGTTTCGAGTGAGCGACCGGCGCGCAGAGCACATGCGCCAAGGTCGCGTGTTTCTGGCGGGAGATGCATCGCACATTCACTCGCCAGTGGCGGGCCAGGGAATGAACACCGGGATTCAGGATACGGCGAATCTGGCTTGGAAACTTGCAGCGGTGCGCAATGGAGCGGACGCGAGGCTGCTGGATAGCTATGAGGAAGAGCGCGGAATGGTGAGTGAGGCGCTTTTGAAGGCTACGTCGCGCGGCTTGAAAGCCGTGACCGCCAGCAACCGTCTGGTTGAAGAGATCCGTGACATTTTCTTGCGGATTGCCACACGTATTCCGCTGGTGCAGGAGCAGATGGTGGGCTTTGTGTCGGAGACGGCGATTTCTTATCGAGATAGCACGATTGTGGCGGATGGAGGAGGAGGAGGCTCGCTGCGAGCGGGTGATCGCATGCCAAACCCGGAAATTGCATGGCGTGGCCGGGACATGCGACTGCTCGATCCGCTGAAGAGCGCGCGGCACCTCATTGTGGGATTCGATGCGAACGATCCAGATGGACTGCAAGAACAGTTGCCGCAGGCTGAATTTTTGTTCGTCAATGGCGGAGAGTTGGCGCGAGGAAGAGAGGAGTTGGAGCATTTGTTGGGCACGCGCGGAGAAATGGTGGCGATACGTCCGGACGGGTATGTAGGATTTCGCGGACGCGCGGGGAACCGGGAAGAATTAGTGAAATATGGCGGAATGGTTGGACTGGATCGACCACGAACGGCGGGCGAACGGGCGCTAAGAAAGCCGGCTTGAGGATGGACCCTGGCGGAGATTTCAATCAGGTGCGCTGATTTCGAAACAATGGCTTCGTGTGGATTGAGGCAACAGCAAGTTCCTGCGCACGGGGTTTTGTGTGAACACGACCTGAAAGAATTTTCAGTTTCGAATTCCTGAAAATATTCCGTGGGATAGGAAAAAGCGGATTCGTGTAGAATCTGGTTGCTCATTTGTCATTTTTGATGGAACGCTACGAAAAAGGACAGCCTCATGCCAAACAATGCAGCGAAGAAGTTAGGAGTATTCATCGCGGCCAGTATGGGATTCGCGATTGTTACCGGCGTCGCTCTGCGCGCGGGTACACCGAAAGCGGCCGGTTCGGGCTACAAAGTTTCGACCAGCATTCCAGTGGCGGGAGAAGGCGGCTGGGATTATCTGATTGTGGATGGCGACGCGCGGCGGCTGTATTTTTCGCACGCGACGCACACCATGGTGTTTGACGCGGATTCGCATGCGGTGGTCGGCGACATTCCCGACACGCAAGGAGTGCATGGGATCGCGCTGGCGCCGGATCTTGGCAAGGGATACACGAGCAACGGGCGGGCCAACAGCGTGACCATTTTCGATTTGAAGACGCTGAAGACCACGGGCACAGCGAAAACGGGGACGAATCCGGACGCGATCATTTATGAGCCGGTGACGAAGCGCGTTTTCGCGTTCAACGGGCGCAGCAAAGACGCGACGGTGATCGATGCGAATGATGGCAGCGTGCTGAGCACTTTCCCAGTGGGTGGCAAGCCGGAGTTCGCGGTAATCGATGGCAAGGGCAGCGTGTGGGTCAACGTAGAAGACACTTCAGAGATTTTGCACATCGACGCGAAGTCGATGAAGGTAATGCACCGCTGGCCGCTGGCGCCTTGCAAAGAACCGAGCGGGCTGGCGATTGATGCCAAGAACCGGCGGTTGTTCGCGGTTTGCGACAACGCCATGATGGCGGTGATGGACGCGGATTCCGGCAAAGTGGTGGCCACGCCCAAGACGGGAGAAGGCGCGGACGCTGCATCGTTTGATCCGGAGACCGGCTATGCGTTTTCATCGAACGGTGAGTCTGGAACGTTGACGGTGATTCATGAAGATTCGCCGGATAAATATTCGGTGGTCGACAACGTGACGACGAAGAAGGGCGCGCGGACCATGGCGTTGGACCCGAAGACGCACAACCTGTTTTTGCCGGCGGCGGAAATGATTCCACCGGCGGCGGGACAGAAATGGCCCAGCGTGAAGCCAGGGACGTTGGTGTTGCTGTACGTTTCGAAGTAAACGTCGAAAACAGGATATTTGTAGCGGCTATTTTCGGGTGTGGCCACCTGAAGGTGGCCGCTACGTTTTTTGTGGCGAGAAGGTAACCGAGATCGGGTCGAGCGGTTCGAGATGGAAAGTAATTTGTTCCCCGGGCTGGACCCAGACAGGTGGGGTGATGGAGCCGGCGATAATAATTTGGCCGGCGTCGAGAGTCTCGCCAAAGACGGCGAGCAGATTGGCGACGTGCTGAACGATCGCGACCAGCTCTCCGGTTAGCGCTTCTAAATGGTTGGTGTCGGCAATCTGCTTTTCGCTATGCCGCACTTTTGCGAGCAAGCCGGTGAGGACCCCGCCAGCGTATCTGGCGTCCGGAGGCCCAATCACCAGATTGCGCTGATAAATATTCCGCGCCAGGGTACCTTGAACATCTTCGGAAGGGTGATCGACGTCGGCAATTTCGATGGCTGGACCAAGTCCGGCGATTGCGGCCATGGTGGTGTTGCGATCGGAGCCGGCGGCAAGAGTTTTGCCGAGATAGACAGTCAGCTCAGGTTCGGCTGCGGGTTTTTTCCAACCAGCCAGGGAAAGTTCTGATTGCGAAGGCACTACGGCGCGATGCAGTAGAAATCCGACCAGCGGGGCATTGGTTTGCAGCCGGGCCATGGCGGCAGGGCCGCCGAAGGCCAACTTCCAGCCGAGGGGCTTTTCGCCTAACTCGAGAAGCTCGCGACGACGACGGAGCTGTTGTCGCATGCCGCTAGCGATGCGCGGATCGTCCCAAGCCGCAATCATGAACGCGAAGCCATGCTGGTTCTAATATCCTTCGGGAGGAATTTCGTAGCCGGCGGCTTCGAGAGATCCAGCGCCGCTCCAACCCCAGACGAGCACAACATCTTCGGTGCCAGTATTGTCAAAACCATGCCAGTGACCGCGCGGAGTGAAAATGACATCGCCTTGCGAAGAAGGCTCGCGGCCGGTGTCGGTGTAAATGTAGCCGCTGCCTTTGATCACCACGAAAAATTCGTCGACGTTTGGATGACGATGCTTGTCGTGGCGCGCGCCGGGTGGCAGGACGGTCCAGCCGATGAGCAACTTGTCGGAGCCGGCGGTTTTCTGATCGATGAGAAATTGCACCTGCATGTTGATCCAGCCTTCATCTTCAGAAAGGCCGCCAACTTTTGGAACGTCGCGCAAATTTGTGCGATACGGTTTCACTTGGACATCCCTCCCAACTTGCGATAAACCTCATAAACAGTGACGAAATCGTGATGATCGAGACCGAGGCCGCGGCAGGCGTTCAACATTTCGTTGGCAGCGGCACCGAGCGGAACGGGCACACCCATTTTTCTGCCAAGGGTCAGGGCCAGCATCATGTCTTTCTGCTGAAGATTCACGTTGCCATAGGTGGCGTCGGAGATGTGGCCGTCGAGAATCAATGGCGCGCGATAGTTGATTACCGGGGAGGCGATGACGCTTTTCAGCATGGCATCGACGGCAACTTCGCGAGGCACGCCACCTTTTTCGGCGAGAGCCACACCTTCGCAGAAGCCAATCACTTCGATGACCAGGGTCATGTTGAGAGCAACTTTGAGTTGCACCGCGAGCCCTTGCTTGCCGATGTAGGTGACTCGAGGACCGATAGCTTGCAACACCGGCTCGACGCGTTCGAAAGCCGCTCTGTCGCCCCCCACCATCAGCGAGGCTTTACCTTGCCCCAGGGTCAGCGTGGTACCGGAGATGGGAGCGTCCATCATGGTTAAGCCGGCGTCAGCGAATGCCGCGCCCACTTCCCTGCTGGCCTCGGGATCGATGGTGCTCATGTCGAGATAGATGGAATCTTTGCGCAAGCCGGAGATGATGCCGTTTTCGCCGAGGGCCAACGCTTTGACCGCGTCGGAATCGGTGACGATGGAAAAAACCATTTCGGAGGAAGCCGCAAGCTGGCGAGGCGAATCGGCCCAGAGCATGCCGAGTTTGAACATCGGCTCGGCCTTTTGCTTGGTGCGATTCCATCCGGTGACGGTGTGGCCCGCGGCGATAAGGCGCGGCACGATGGCTTGGCCCATATCTCCCAAGCCCGCAAATCCGATCTGCATGAAACCTCCCTGACGGTTCCGGCCGCTTTGAAACTTGGCGAGAAACCGTTGCGACGTACAGATGAGTTTATAAGAAAGCGAAGGCGTGAGAGAGCACGCAGCCGGATTCTGAGCCAGCGGAATGTGGTTCTACCATCATACCTTTGCATGCGTCAAGGCATTTGCGCTAGTATTCGCAGCCGTTAGCCATTTGCGCTGTGATGCTTCGAGACAATGCTTCGCTCAAGGAGTTGTTTGTGATTCCAAGAAAAATATCGATGTTCATTTTAGTTGCGTCGGCATGCGCTACAACCGTCCTCGCACAAACGGCTCCGTCAACACCTAAGACTGCCGGGGCCGAGAAGTCGCGGCCACTGGTGCTGACGGAAGCGATTTCCATACCGGGAGTGCAAGGGCGCTTTGATCATTTCGGATTCGATGGGAAAAATCAGGTGTTTGTGTCGGCGTTGGGCAACAACACTGTAGAAGTGATCGATGTGAGTGCGCGGGTGCGTTCGCACACGATAACGGGAATACCGACTCCGCAAGGCGTGGTGTATGCGCCCGACCAGAAAAAACTGTTCGTGGCCAGTAGTAAGGGGAAACTACAGATTTACGATGGGGTGAATTTCGAACTGGTCCAGGAAATCGACTTTCACGGCGACGTGGACAATCTTCGCTACGATGCGGCCGAGCATCGGGTGTATGTGGGCTACGGCGAAGATGAGACTGGGGCGATCGGCATGGTCGACGCAACAAATAATCAGCGACTACAGGAGGAATACAAGCTGGGGGCGCACCCGGAGTCATTCCAACTGGAGATGAACGGCTCGCATATCTACGTGAATCTCCCCGATTTGAAACAAATTGCGGCGATTGATCGCAAAACTGGAACGATTGTGCGCTGGCCCATGACCCTGGAACACAATTTTCCGATGGCGCTGGATGAAGAACATCACCGGGTGTTTGTGGCAACGCACCAACCGGCGCGTTTTGCGGTGTTCGATACCAATTCGGGTCACCAAATCACAGCGTTGCCTTGCGTGCAGGATGCAGATGATGTTTATTTCGATTCTGCGCGGAAGCGGATTTACGTTCCGGGGGGAGAGGGGTACATTAACGTGTTTCAGCAAATCGATCCAGACCATTACCGATTGCTGGCTAAGGTGCAGTCCACCTTA
>DASXBH010000475.1:0-4378 GCA_036491775.1 Candidatus Acidiferrum sp. | reverse complement strand
ACGATGCGCACGCCCTTTTTCATTTGTGTGATGGTGGTGGCATTGATCATTCCTTGCGTCTGTGGACTGACGGCGGTGTGCAGGGAAATAAAATCGCTTTCGGCATAAAGCTTCTCGAGCGGCACGAGTTCTACCGATACTTCGCGGGCTGCAGCCTCGCTGATAAACGGATCAAAGGCAATCACGCGCAGGTCAAAAGCGGCGGCACGTTCGGCGACTTCACTACCAATGCGACCGAGACCAATCAACCCCAGAGTCTTGCCGCGGACTTCCGCACCCGACGAGGATTTCTCCCAACGGCCTTCGCGCATGGCGGCGTCGAACTTTGGAACCTGGCGAACCAGTGCTAAAAGTAAGGCAAAAGTGTGTTCGGCAACGCTGACGGAACTTCCACCGGGCGTGCTCATCACCAAAATGCCGCGTTTGGTGGCTTCATCCAGATTGATGTTGTCGACGCCAACTCCGGCGCGGCCCACAACGCGAAGACGCGGCGCTTTATCGAGAAGCTCTGGAGTAACTTTCGTGGCGCTGCGGACGATCAAAGCGTCGGCATCGCTCAGCTCTGCGTTGAGATTATCTTTTGTGGTCTGGACAATGTTCCAGCCAGTCTCTTTCAGCAATTCCACGCCGCGTTCGCTGATTTTGTCAGCAACGATGACTTTCATGATTCCTCATTTCCCGATGGTCGCCGCCTCGGAGCGAGAGGCGAATTTTTCCCGATGGCAGGGAACTATCCAAGTTACTGTGCGCAGAAAAGCGTGTCAAATCAGGGGACTGAGGGATTCGTGGATAGGGAAGATAAGCGTCTGTTATAGTTTCAGGAAGAGGAAAATATGACTTTTTCTGAACAGATTCAGAAAGACATCGTGGTCGCGATGAAGGCGAAGGATGAGATGAAGCTCAGCGTTTTGCGCATGGCGAAATCGGCGCTGCAATTGAAGGAAGTGGAAAAAATGCGCCCGCTGGATGCGACCGAGTCCATTCAATTGCTGCAAACGCTGGTGAAACAGCGCAAAGAATCGATTGAGCAGTTCAGCAAAGGCGGGCGGCAAGATCTGGTGGACAAAGAAATGAAGGAACTGGCGATTCTGGAGAGCTATTTGCCCGCCGGGGCGACCCAAGCGGAAATGGACGCGGCAATAGCGAAGGCGATCGCAGACACTGGCGCGGCTTCCATAAAACAGATGGGCGCGGTGGTGAAGGCGGCGAAGGAAACGCTTACGGGAAAAGCGGTAGATGGCAAAGCGCTCAGCGATCGGGTGCGAGAGCAGTTGGCCAAACTCGGGTAATCGTGAGTTGAGTTAGAAGTTGTAACCTCAAGTTCATGGCTCTGCCGGAACAAATCGCCGTCCGTTATATGGATGAAGATGCGGGATACGTGAGCGTCCGTCCTGTTGTAAAGCAGACTTTCCGGCTGAATGAACTGGTGGACATGGTGGTGAGTGTGGCTGGCAAGGATGCAGCGCGCGTACAACAAATATTCAAGGGTGGAACTGTGGTGTACAACGGCTACCGTTATTCTTGGGATGGAATCACGGCAGAGCTTGCAGAATTGGGAGCACTCTTAATTTCCTTCCCTGATGACGAGCCCGGCAGACCGTTTGCGCCCGAGAATGCAGCCTCGGTGATCCTCGAAATTGGCGGCGGAACGCAGCACCACGTAGTTGAGATCGAGCGTCGAGATGCGGCTGACAAGAGATTTCTTGCGAAGCAAAGCCCTTGGGATGTATTGGTGCAAGCTGCGAAATTGTTTCCAGCCCGTTACGAAAAATACTCGCACGCGCGCAAAGCAGACTTATTTCGCATTTCTTTACCGTACGACAAGTCGCAGGAACTGTTGGGTTCGATGCTAGAGACAGCGCCCCGGAAACTAAGGTACCGATGGAGCACCTTGCGGCCTCCATCGGTGATTACATTTGTCTGTACACGAAAATAACTCGCGACGTGGTCGAGTTATTGCATCGACGCTTGGTTCTTTGCGGCCGCGGATGAGTCGGCACTGAAGAGGGTTACCTCAACGCGACGATTCTGCTGTCGTTCCTCGCGCGTTTTTTCCTCATTCACCGGCTTATCCTTGCCTAGTCCGACAATCTGAATTCGGAATACGGGAATGTTGTGTTGGGCTACAAGGTAGCTCTGCACCGCTTGGGCACGGCGACGGCTCAGCTCCAAGTTGTAGTCGGCAGAGCCGGTCTTGTCCGTGAATCCCTGAATAGCGATGAAGTAGCGTTTGGCAGAGCTGATCGAGCCGGTGGTCATTTGATCGAGCTGCTGCTTGGCTTCGTCGGAGAGCTGAGACGAATTTACCTTGAATAAAACGGTCGCGGAATTGGCAGCCTTGTAGTCGTCGAGATCGGCGATTCGGTCGTTCAACTCGGAACGAAGCTGATCGCGAACCTGATCGGATTTTTTCGAGGCGGCATCGGCCCGCCCGATCGCGTCGGTAGCGCGCGCGTCTGCGGACGTAGCCTTTTCATCGGCCGCACTGATGCGCGGTTCGGTTTCGTCGAGTTGCTTTTGCGTATTTTGCGCTTTCTTGTCGACTTCATCGACCTTGGCGTTGACCGGGTCAACTGTCTTCGCCACGTATTTCTTGGTTGCACACCCTCCCAGCAAAACCAGACAGAACGTTAAGCCTATTCCTAGCGGCCGATTCATCGCATTCCTCCTACTTGAGTTCGCTGGGCGGAGATGGGGCCTACTTCACTGGCTGGAGCGGTGGGCAGGGTCAGCGCGAACGGAAATAATGATTCGCTGCAGCCACGGATAGTACTTATCTGTGAGACATTTGGCCATAATCACTTAACCGTAGCGGAGCGCCTAAGACCTGAGGGGCACAGTAGGGGAAATGCTGTATCAGCGCTTTTGGTCTGGAGCGTGTGGCGGTTCATCAGGTTGTAACATCAACGCGCATATGCTGAGACCCCAAGTTAGAAAATACATGTCAGCCATCTCATTTGTTTGATTAGAGTTGTACAGAATTGTTCCGCTGGAACTAGATCATGTTCCGCACGATCTGGCCCGAGGGCTATCGCACCCGCGGATTCGGCAGGAAGATCGATGAATCAGAGCAAGATATATTCTTTGCGACTTACACCACTGCTTGGCTGCGTGACGTCTCGCTCATTCCGAATGTTTTTATCTGTTTTTTGTTTCGCCCTGCTCAGCGGTGCCGTTCGCGGTCAAGCGCAAACTTCAGAGAACCTCTCGCAGCTTAGAAAAATATTTGTGGATAAGTTCAGCGACGGTCAAGACTTGACTGAACTCCGCAACCGAACCATTCAGCAATTGCGCAAGAACGCGAAGTTGGAAGTTGTGAAAGATGCAAAACAAGCGGATGCCACGCTTAAAGGGAGCGGTAGCATCTGGATCGTGGGTCATATGTCGACTGATCCACGCGCGCCGGCCAATGCGCGGCAGTCCGTGTTTCGCGGGTATCTGTCCGCGGAAATTATTGGGAAAAACAACGAACCATTGTGGTCGTATCTGGTTACACCCAGCAAGTTCCGATCGGGCCCTATCACGCAGGATCTGGCGGATCGTCTAGTCGCTAAGCTGATCCAGGACCGGCGGGAAAATACCGGAGCGGTAGCGGTCACGGCCCCTGCCGCGCGAACCGTAGAAACAATTTTGAACGGGGCGGGGGCAACGTTTCCTGCACCGCTATACCTGAAGTGGTTTGAGACGTTCCACGTACACGATGCAAACGTCCATATAAAGTATGGTGCTGTCGGTTCGGAGGCAGGACTGTGCCTTCTGGCTGGTAACAAGGTGGATTTTGCGGCTTCCGACATGCCGCTGTCTGACAAACAACTTTCCGAATCGAAGACAAAGTTACTGCATTTTCCAACGGTGCTGGGGGCGGTGGTTCCCATCTACAACGTTAAGGGTGCCGAGCGAACGTTGAGATTTACTGGAGAGGCGCTTGCGGGGATTTATTTGGGCAAGATCAAGAAATGGAATGACCCCATTCTTCGTGAATCTAATAAAAATGTACAACTGCCCGACGCCGATATCGTGGTAATACACCGATCTGATGGCAGCGGAACGACATTTGTCTGGACCGAGTATCTCTCCAAGGTGAGCCCTGAGTGGAAAACGTCTGTCGGCGCGGATGCGGTCGTGAAATGGCCCGTCGGTGTCGGTGCCGACGCGAATGAGGGTATCGCCGTAAAAGTGCAGCAGACCTCCAACTCCATTGGCTATGTGGAACTAGTTTATGCGTTGCGACGGCAATTGAACTTCGGCGCCGTTCGAAATGCAGCGGGCGATTTCGTACAAGCGGACATTACAAGCCTGGCGGCTTCGGCAAGAAATGCTACTTCCGCGATGACATCGGACTTCCGGGTTTCCATCACGAATGCTTCGGGCAAAAATG
>DASXBH010000474.1:0-7334 GCA_036491775.1 Candidatus Acidiferrum sp. | reverse complement strand
ATGCGGAACAAGCCAGCGTCACCTTTTTGCCCGCCGCATTTAGCTTCTCCAGCTCCACATGCATCGCGTCGAGCCACGGAATTCGATCTTCATCCGTCAGGTGAATTCCCAATCTCATTTTTTCGCGGTTCGCGGCGGAGTGAAAATCATCCGCGTCCAGGAATATCCAATTGAGTCTTCGCGCGAGTTCCGACGCGATCGTAGTTTTGCCCGAGCCTGCAACGCCCATCACCAGCAGAATCATACGACCTCTTGCAAAAAGGAAAGTTTGTCGCAGAGACATGTCAAAGTCCAGCGCAGCGAACCTGCGAATGCGGTAAGATTCGGCAACTCAACAGTACGATGCAATTCCTTCGGTGAACACTGAGTGACCGAGACAAAAAACCTGTCTGCGGAAAGGCGGCTCACGCAAAAAGCCGGCCTTTTCTATTTCGTCTTCGTGATGTTCGCCTACACCACCGGCGGGCCGTTTGGCATGGAAGAAATGGTCACCACCAGCGGACCTGGGCTGACACTGGTTTACCTGCTGGTGATTCCGTTTTTCTGGTGCATCCCGGTTTCGTTAGTCGCCGCTGAGCTGACCACCGTCATGCCGGTCGAAGGCGGCTTCTATCGCTGGGTGCGCGCCAGCTTCGGAAATTCCTGGGGCTTTTTGGCGGGCTGGTGGAATTGGAGCGCTTCCTGGCTGCTTGGTGCCGGCTACGCCGTTCTGTTCAGCGACTATTTGGCAATTTACTTTCCGAGTCTGGTTGGCTGGAAACATTATCTTGTTTCGGTTGCCCTGATCACGCTGCTGGCGTACATCAATGTTCGCGGCATTCACTTGGTGGGCGTTTTCTCAACCGTTCTGGAATTCTCTGTGCTGATTCCCGTGCTGCTCCTGTGCGTCATCGCCGCCAGCAAGTGGCATTTCAATCCGTTTCATCCCTTCGTGCCACCGCACGTGCCAGCTTTCCAGGTTTTTGGAATAGGCTTGGCTCTGGGCTTGTGGCTGTATTCGGGTTATGAGCAGTGCTCCAGCGTGGCGGAAGAAATCGAGAATCCGCAGCGAACGTTCCCCATCGCCCTGGCGATTGTCGTGCCCTTGTCCATTGCAACTTATTTCTTGCCTGCGTTTTTCTCGCTGGCGGCACTGGGCAATTGGCAGGAATGGAACACCGCGTATCTTTCTCAGGCCGCGCGACTGATTGGTGGCAGTTGGCTAGGATTTCTTATGACCATCGCGGCGATGCTGGGAAATGTTTCGTTACTGAACGCGACGGTTCTGACCAGTACGCGGATGCCCTCTTCGATGGCCGAAGATGGATACTTGCCGCCAATCTTTGCACGTAAGCACTCGAAGTATGGCACGCCATGGATTGCGATTTTGGTCTCGTCGGCGATTTACGCACTGCTGGCATTTCAGACGCTTGCGCAGTTGCTCACGGTGTATGTGTGGCTGCGGATTCTGGTTACGGTGCTCACAGTGTTGTCCGTCTGGCGTTTTCGTAAGTCGCAACCCGATGCGAAACGGCCGTTCCGTGTTCCATGGGGAAATTGGGGACTGGCCTACGTTATCCTCGCTCCCATCGTAATGGGGATTGTGGCGTTAGTATGCAGCGATAGGTTTGCTTTGAAGTGGGGACCGATTCCGGTGGCGCTCGGCGTCGTCGCCTACTTCGTATTTCCGAAAATCAAATCGCTGGTGGCGAATTAAACAGGAGAGGCGGCGTCAGGGCGCCGCTGCATCTCCCTCCTACGTTAGCCAGTCGAGTACCTTGTAATACGCGCCGGCCAACGGCAGCGCCCAGGTATTCCCGCTGCGCAAACCAATCGGCGCACCCGGGAACGGAATCTTCGCGAACGGATTATCGTCTACCTCACCGCAAATCGTTGCAGCCAGTTTTGCACCCATCCACGTCGCTGCAGCCACTCCATGTCCCGCAAAGCCCAATGCAAAATACATACCATCCATTTTTCCGGCATGCGGCATCACGTCCAGCGTGAAATCCAAGGTGCCGCCCCACACGAATTCCACCTTGGTATCGCGAAGCTGCGGGTAAACGCTGACCATCCCTTGTCGGAGAATTTCGGCGCTCCGTCGCACGGTGTTCTCTGATTCTGGAAAAAACGCCGCGCGGCCACCAAACAGCATGCGGTTGTCCGGTGTAAGCCGGTAATAGTAGAGAAAATGTTTCGAGTCGTAGATCATCCTTTTGCGCGGGCTAAGCTCGCGCGCCAAGTCCGGCCGCAGCACTTCGGTCGCAATGATGTACGAGCCGATTGGAATCACTTTCTTCCTGAGCCCGGGAGTCGCCCCGGCAGTGTACGCGCCGCTCGCTAACAGCATTTCCTTCGCGGTGATTTTGCCGCGCGACGTCTCGACGGAGAATTGACGATTGCCCGCGTTCTCTTGCAATTTCACATTCAGGACGCGAGCGTGCTCAAACAGGCAAGCTCCATGCCGCTGCGCCGCTTTGGCCAAGCCATTTACGTATTGCGCCGGGTTGACGCCCGCGCTGGTCTCATCGACCATGCCGCCAAAATAAATGTCGGAGCCAATCTCGCGGCGTAATTCGCTTTTGGGCACGATGCACAGTTCGTGATTAAACTCCTTCTTGATGCGAGCCGCTGATTCCGCATAGGAATCGAAATGCCCTTGCTTGCACGCAACCTCCAAATGGCCACACCGCGAAAATTCGCAGGAAACACCTTCGTCGCGCACGATCTGCTCAACCAGATCGATGGATTCGAGCGATGCCGCATACATGCGTTGCACCGCCTCACATCCATAGCGATCAATCAACGTCGGAACAGGTAGCTTCATCCCCGTAAGCACCATCCCGCCGTTACGCGAACTGGCGCCCCACCCCAGAGTCTCAGCCTCCAGCAGCACAACGCGCACCCCCCGCATCGCCAGCGCCCGCGCCGCAGAGAGCCCGCAAAATCCCGCGCCCACAATCGCAACGTCAGCGGTCTCCGGCAAGGGCCCATCGGCCCCGCGCGCAGGATCCGCCACCGTCTCCAACCAAAAATTTCTCTCTTTGATGCTCATGGTATCGTGAGCAGATTCTAGCATCCGCGTGAAGAAAAAGATTAGAGGACCAGCGAAGAGGTCGATACGTCGCTACGCGCGGCGCAGAACAATGTGGGAGATTTCTGGCGGCACGCCCAAGCGCACCGGGGCGCCGACTGTGCCGATTCCGCGGTTCACATACAGCGCCGACAGGCCCTTCGGGGCGTTGGGCATCAACTTGATGGTCTCGCCCATGCGCTTCGGGACGATGGGCATCGACAATGGCCGGTGATACAAGCCTGCAATGTAATCGGTGATGAAGCGCGCCGGGCTCAAGCTTACATCCAAAATTTCTACCTGCACCTGGCCGCCGTGGGTGTGTCCCGCCAGCGAAAGCTCGATGCCCAGCTCCGCCGCGCGATTAAAGGAATTGGGATTGTGCGACAACAAAATATTCGGGATGTCGCGCCGCACCAGCGGCTCCAGGTTATCCAGCATCTGGGTGCGTCGCCCACTTGGCGTACGTTCCCGCTGGTAATCCACCCCGATCAGGTTCAGCTGTCCGCCCTTGTAATTGATCACAGCGTTTTCGCGGCGCAGCAGCTTCATGCCAGCCTGTTGGTACAACCGCTCGGCCATATCTTCCGCCCGCGCATAGATTTCGTGGTTCCCATTGCAGCCATAAACTCCCAGCGGCGCCCGCAACTGGCGCACTTCGTCGACGCAATCGAACAGCGAATCGTGGATGCCGGTAATCAAGTCTCCGGTAACTACCGCCAAGTCCGCGCCAATATCGTTGGCCATATCGACCGCGCGGCGCACCGAATCGCGATTCATATAGGCGCTGAGATGGATGTCGCTGATCTGCACGATCTGCAGGCCATCCAGTTCCGGCGGCAAATTGGTCAGCGGAATCTCGATGCGGCGCACTTCATAGCGCAAACGCTCGGCCGCAAAGCCGTACATCACGCCGAGAAACGGCGCTGCTCCGGCAACCACGCTGGCGGTGCGAAAAAATGTACGACGGGATGGATCGGGCACGAAGTCCTGCAAGGTGGCATGGCGCATCTCCGTTACCGCCGGCGCCGGATGGGTCGTCGCGACAACGGGCCGCTTATGCCGATGCCAGAGCCACTCCGCGCCGTGAACAGCCTTGATCAGGACATATCCCACCAACGCGCTCAGGAACCACAGCCCAGCAAACGCCGCTACTGGAGAATGACTAGGCAGCAATCGCCCGTGATCTTGTCGCAGATTGTCAGAGAGGGTGATGAGGATGAGGACCAAGCCGACCAGTTACAGCAGTCGCGCACCCACCCGCATCGGCATTCGTCCCCAATTCGAGGTTACGCGCCAAAGCGTCCGATACCAAAAGCGCTGGGAAAGGAAAAGTAGCGCCAGTATGCCCACACCGATGGCGCTACGTAATAGGATCCAGCTCCAATTCAATGAAAATGGCCCCCTCAGCCGTAAGCACTAGGATACCATGCCGGTTCGCGGCATTGGCGCCGCATGCCTTTTCCGTCAACTCGGACGTAAGAGGCTTTTTTTCTTAGCGTTACCGTCCACTTTCCCGTGAATTTGTCGTATGATGGCGCACCAGAAAGTCCGGGCGGGCTCATCACCGACCCAATTTTGGCTCGTAACAACCGGTAATCCGTTGCGTCTGTATTTTACCTAGGGTGTCTTCTTCACGCGAAGTTAGTTCAAGGAGAGAAGCAATGAACCGATTTCCTCGTTTAGTGGCGTTGTTGTTCGCGGCGTGTCTCGCCGCTATTCCCGCTCTGGCCCAGGAGGCAAAAAAGGCGCCCCCGAAGCCCGCGCCCAGTCCTTCGGAAGCCGTTTTGGAACAATGGAACGACATCGGCCGTAAGCTGATCGCCATGGCCGAAGACTTTCCCGAAGATAAGTTCGACTACAAGCCCGCACCGGAATCGCGGACATTCGTAGCGAACGTGCTACATGTCTCCGCCTCGATGTATTACTTCACGGACACCGCCCAGGGCCAGAAGCCGCGCTACCCGGACGATTTTAAAAGCGACAAAATCAAAACCAAAGCCCAAGTCGTTGCCTTTGTGAAACAGTGCGTCTCTGACGGCGCGGATATGATCAAGAAGAAGGGCGACAAGGGCCTACAGGAAGCGGTCGATGACGGTTCGCCACACCTTGACCGGCTCTACGATCTTGCCTATGGGTTGATTGAGCATTCTGGCGAACACTACGGCCAGTTGGTAGTCTATTACCGCAACAATGGTTTGGTGCCACCGGAGTCGCGTCCCAAGAAGTAATCGAAGATTTGCAGACCGCTCGTTGAGAGCAATAAAAGCCCGTCGCTTCTCCAAGTTAGCGAGCGACGGGCTTTTTCTTTTGCCCACGCAGTTGGTATCGATTTGCCGCGAAGGAAATATCGCTATATTGGCGGGCTACGAGGCAGCTTTGCCTGCGGCACCGTTCTGCAGCAGTGCCGTCAGTTGCGCAGGATCACCCGTTGGCGGATGGCAGGTATTCCCGTAACAGACCAGTGCCTGCGGCTTGTCTGCCGGAAGATGCTGCAATGTTTCCCGCAGGGCTCGCGGCAGATTTTGCGTCACAGCACCCGGAGTAAGCCTCAGCACAGCTTTGCCCAAGCAGAACAGGCGATTCGCAACGTCTTCAAGAGCTTGCGCCGCCGGGTCGCCCGCTGCACCAGTAATCACAACCTGCGTGGGATGTTCGGCGAAAAGTATCGCGGCCAATCCATAGGTCGCAGCGAACAATCCGTATTGGGGTGCGACACCCGCGAATGCCTCCAGCGATTTCTTGGCCCAGTCGAAATAGCGCGGATCATCGGTATACCCGTGCATTCTGGTAAGCGCCATGATTGCCACGGAATTTGCGCCCGGTGTCGGGGAATCTTGAAATGGCTTGCGGCGAACTTCCAGCCCACCCATCGGAGGCGCGTCGGAAGCGCGGTCAAAGAAGCCGCCGCCTTCCGCGTCACCATATTTCTCCATGGCTAAGTCCATAGTGCGCTGCGCAGCCTTGAAATATTTGCCGTCTAATGTGGCCTCATACGCATCGAGCAGCGCTAACACGCCAAAGACCTGATCGTCCAGCGAGCCGCGTAGCGCCGGTCCACCAATGCGGTGGGCAAATCCCTGCTGCTCGCTCCAAACTTCTTTCAGCATACGATCCAGAGTCTTTAGGGCAAATTCTTTGCACGTGGAATGTGCGCCGCCGCAATCGAGCACGCGCCCAGCTTCTAGATACGCCGACACAAACATGGCGTTCCAGCTCACATACATGGTCTGATCGATGAACGGGGTGGGCCGGGGCTTCCGGGCTGCCAGCATTTTGCCCTTGGCGGCGGCAATGGTCAGCCGCACTGTACTTTCTTCCAGTCTCAAGGTTCGCGCGATTTCCGCAGCGTCGCGCGCAATCCACAACACGTTTTTCTCCGGGTTGTGGTGCATCTCGCCGTGTGCTTCCACGTCGTAATAAAGTTCCATGATGCGGGCTTCGTCTTTCGAGAGTGCCGCACGCAGCTCGACGAGGGACCAGGTAAAATAATCGCCGTCATCCTCCAGCGAATAATCCGCATCCTGGCTGGCGTAGAAGCCGCCGTTCGCCTGATCGGACAAATCCTCATTGACCCAGCCGATAATTCCCTCCGCCGTACTGCGAATCACCGGATTTTGCGTAGCTTGCCAGCCGTGAATGTAATTCTTCAGCAATTCCGAATTGTCGTAGCTCATCTTTTCGAAGTGTGGCACCAGCCAGCGCTCGTCCACTGAGTAACGGTGGAAGCCTCCTGCCAGCTGGTCGTACACCCCACCCTTGGCCATCTTCTCCAACGTGGTTTCCGCCATCGCCAAGATGTGTTTCTCGCCGCTTTGCCGGTAGCGCTCCAACAACAAATCCACCCCGGAAGCATGCGGAAATTTCGGCGCTTGTCCAAACCCGCCATTGCGAATGTCGAACAGCGACGTCATCGAACTGATCTGTGCATTCACCACACCCAGATCAAACTGCGCGCGCGCACCCGCGAACGCTTCCGCCTTGGCCACTGCTTCTGCCAAGGAATCGGCAGTCTTCAGCAAATCCTCGCGCTTATTTTTGTAGGCGTCTTTCACTGCCAGCAGCATGCGTCGAAAGCCCGGCCGCCCATTTAAGTCTTCCGGCGGGAAATAAGTGCCGCCAAAAAACGGGCGACCATCCGGCATCAAAAAGCCGGTCAAAGGCCAACCACCTTGCCCGCTGATCGCGCTGATCGCCGACTGGTAACGCGAATCCACATCAGGCCGCTCATCGCGATCAACTTTCACCGCAACGAAATGCTCGTTAATAATTTTCGCGATCT
>DASXBH010000473.1:0-5778 GCA_036491775.1 Candidatus Acidiferrum sp. | reverse complement strand
TCTACCGAGAATATTCGCCAGAACGGTGCGCTGGGCAATACGAATCCGTCCTCGGAACTGATCGGCGAATTCAAAGTTACCCAGTTCAACAACAACGCGGAGGGTAAAGCTGGCCCCTCGAGCAGGTCACTGGCAGGTGGCGGGTGCGCAGCAAAAAGCTCTTGTGGTGCGCCGCCGTTATGTATAATCTCCCTCAAGTTCTCCGGGATCTAAAACTTAGCAACCAACACTCGCCGCATAGGGAGAAGACTATGTCTGAAGCATCAAACGAATACGATGGCAAGGTAAGCGGTAAAGCATTGGCGTTCTTTCTGGTATTTGGTTCGGTTGGCGCCATCATTATGAGTTGGATTGCGTACTCCGGCATGATCGGGCGCGCGCTGTAGAAAATTACAAGGGCTAGATTTTAGATAGGGACGTTCCCTGCGGGACGTCCCTTTTATTTGGTACGGAGCCGTTGGCGAAACGAACTGACTGGTTAGCGTTCTTCGCCGAAGCGTTTTATGTCTTCCGGACCCTCGTTCAGCGGCCGCATCTCGCGGCCCTGCACCAACTCGCGGATCTGCCCAACGATGTCCGGATTGGCTAGCGTAGTAATGTCGCCGGTATCCATGTTGTTAGAAATCGCGGCAAGCACGCGGCGCATGATTTTTCCGCTTCGCGTTTTAGGCATGTCGGGAACAATGTGAATGCGTTTCGGGCGCGCGATTTTTCCAATCATCGTTTCAATTGTCAGAGTGATTTTGTCAATCACCGTACGCTTTGGCAACACGCCCGGCTTAAGCGACACGTAAATCTCCGGCACGCGCCCCTTCACGTCGTCAACCACCGGCACAACTGCCGCCTCAGCCACTTCGCTGACTGTCAAGCAGGCTGACTCCAGTTCCTTGGTTCCCAGCCGATGTCCGGCAACGTTGATGACGTCGTCCACGCGGCCCAGGATGCGGTAGTAGCCGTCCGCAGGCAGCACCGCGCCATCCGCCGCGTAATAGGGCCAATCTCGCCAATCCTTGCTATGCGGATTCTTGTTGTATTTCTTGTAGTAATTACTTACAAAGCGGTGCGGATCGCCCCAAATAGTCTGCATAATGCCGGGCCACGGATTGCGAATACAGATATTCCCGGCGTTGTGCGACTCGGCAGAGACCTCATTACCTTCTTCATCCACAATCGTGGGATAAATTCCCAGGCACGAAGGACCCGCGCTACCCGGTTTCATCGCGTCCAGAGCAGGCTTGGTCGTGCAGAGAAATCCCCCCGTCTCGGTTTGCCACCACGTGTCCACGATAACCGCTTCACCTTTGCCCACCACTTCGTGATACCACCGCCACACTTCTGGCTCGATGGGTTCACCCACCGTGGTCATATGCTTGAAGCGGTATTTGTGATTCTTGGGCTCGTCGGCGCCGGCTTTGCGTAGCATGCGAATGGCAGTCGGCGAGGTATGGAAAATGTTTACGTCCAGCCGCTCGGCGATGCGCCACGGACGCCCCGCGTCGGGGAATTGCGGCACACCTTCATACAGCACGCTCGTCGCGGCCAGCGAAAGTGGACCGTAAACGATATATGAGTGGCCGGTAATCCAGCCAATGTCCGCCATGCACCAATAAACATCTTCGGGATGAATGTCCTGATAGTACTTCGAGGTGCCCGCTACGTACGCCATATAGCCGCCAGTGCGATGTTGACAGCCCTTGGGCTTGCCGGTGGTTCCGCTGGTGTACATCAGGAACAGCGGATCTTCAGCATCCATGGAAACCGGTTCTACGATTTGATTTCGGTAGTTCTTCAAAATTTCGTCGACGAAATAATCACGCTCCATGATCATCGGCGCGTCCGACGTGTACCGCTGAGGGTAACGGCGCCACACCAGCACCTTGTCGATGTGCTGGCCTTCTTTCTGCGCGGTTTGCACCGCAAGATCGGCGCTGGCTTTGTGATCCACCCAACGGCCGTTGCGGTGATAACCGTCAGCGTAAACAAGCACTCGGCTACCGGAATCGGCGGCACGCAAGCCGCAAGCCTCACCAGAAAAGCCGCCAAACACCACGGAGTGGATTACGCCCAGTCGCGCGCAAGCCAGCATGGTGATCGGCAACTCAGGAATCATTGGCATGTGGATGGTAACGCGATCACCCTTTTGCAGGCCGGCGAAATCGCGCAGCATCGCAGCCACTTCGTTCACGCGCCGGTACAACTCCTGGAACGTAATGACTACATGATTCTCATCTTCGGGCTCAGGAACAAAGACCAGTGCCGCCTTGTTCTTATACTTCGCCAAATGCCGGTCGACGCAGTTGTAGCAGGCATTCAGCTTGCCGCCCACAAACCACTTCCAGAACGGGGGATGATTGGTGTCCAGCGTGGTATGCCAATACTGGTCCCAATGCAACAGTTCAGCATACTCACGAAAACATTCCGGGAAATATTTCTCGCTGAAGCGTTCGATGATGCTCGGATCGTTCAGGTTG
Organism: Candidatus Acidiferrum sp.; assembly: GCA_036491775.1. Lineage (GTDB taxonomy): Bacteria > Acidobacteriota > Terriglobia > Acidiferrales > UBA7541 > Acidiferrum. Next base: position 3,307 of record DASXBH010000473.1, on the reverse strand, counting down.
GCTTGCGCAATGAAGCGCGCCGGCGGGCGAATGTACTCCTCTTCCTTCCAGTGAACGGCAATCTGCGCTTCGGTCAGGCCTTGCTTCTTGGCCTTGGGCTTTCCATTGGGGTTCTTCTTTTCCAGGATTCTCGCCACGGTTGTACTCCCTTGAAAGTCAACAAGCAAGTGTGCCAATTGCATGACACTTGGTAAATTACGCGCGGAGCGGCGCGTATCTTAAGGGCAAAGCAGCGCTGGAGCTGTTTCTGCCCAGGAGGAGAATCATGCTACTTCGCGAGTGACCGCGTCAATCCGTTAGGCGCTGACTTTCTTGGCCTCGTTATATTCCGCCCAGATCAACGTGCCATGCGTTTCCTTCAAAAACAGGCTGCCAAAGACCAGCGTGATCCCGGCCACGATCATTGGATAGTACAGGCCAGCGTAGATGTTCCCTGTGCGCGCGCAAAGCGACAGTCCAATAAGCGGCAGTAATCCCCCGAAGACCCCGTTGCCTATGTGATAGGGCAGCGAAAGCGAGGTGTACCGAATTTTCGCCGGGAACGCTTCCACCAAATACGCCGCAATTGGCCCGTAAATCATGCAAACGAAGATCACCTGCACGAACACCAGGAACACCAGCTTGGGAACATTCGGATTCGCCGCTTCTTTAGCGGGCACCTGCGCGCCCGTGCTGTCTACTGTAATGGGCGTAAGGCTTATCGCGCCTGTGACTTTGTTGGTGGTCGATTTCACCGTAACGACGTTATTTCCAGCCGCCGCTTGCATGGCGTGGTAAATCGGGACGTAGCTGATAATCGCCAGCAGGCAAGCGGCCATCATCAACCACTTTCTCCCGATTCGATCCGATAATGCCCCGAATACCGTGAAGAACGGCATAGCCACTAGAAGTGCGATGGCTACGATAATATTCGATGTTTTTGCATTTACCTTAAGAATGGATTGCAGGTAAAACAGCGCGTAAAACTGCCCGGTATACCAAATGACGCCTTGGCCTGCTGTTGCGCCAAAAAGAGAAATCAATACGCGCTTCAGGTTTGCCCAAACAGTGAACGCCTCGGTAAGCGGCTTTGCGGAAGTCATGCCTGAGCTCTTGATCTGCGAAAAGATCGGCGATTCCTTCATCTTCAACCGAATGTAAAGAGAGATACTGACCAGCACGATGGACAACAAAAACGGAATGCGCCATCCCCAATCCTTAAACTGATCCGCGCTCATGGAAGATTGCGTGCCCAGCACTACCAAGAGCGAGACGAAAAGGCCGAGCGTTGCGGTGATCTGGATGAAACTGGTGTAATACCCTCGCTTGTTGTCGGGCACGTGCTCCGCCACATAAACGGCGGCACCTCCATATTCGCCACCAAGCGCGAGGCCCTGCAGAACACGAATCAACAACAGCGTAATCGGTGCGAACCAGCCGGCCGTTTTGAACGAGGGCAGAAGGCCGATCACTGCCGTGGCACCGCCCATGATGCTGAGCGTCACCAGAAAAGCATATTTGCGTCCCACCAGGTCGCCGATCCGCCCAAAAAACAATGCACCAAATGGGCGCACCAGAAAGCCCACGGCAAACGTTGCCAGGTACGCGATATAGGCAAAGGTCTCATTACCAGGCGGGTAGAACTTGGGCGAAAGGATCGCCGCTAAGCTCCCAAAAATGTAAAAGTCGTACCATTCAATCATGGTCCCGACAGCCGACGCCGCTATGACCCGCGAGATGCTGTAATCGGCACTGACTCCCCGCACGACCTGTCCGCCACTTGCCATATCGTTGCCCCCTGGTAGAGCCTCGAATCGAAGTTCCTATCCTTACGCGGACCTGTCGCCTGGAAACTGACCTGACTGCGCGGTAGGACCGTCCCCGTGTTGCCGCGCCTATCCCATCCATCGGCGAAGACGGACACACGTTGCCCATAAAGAACGGGAATCCACCCGTTCATATATGGGCTACAGTTCAATGTCAAGTTACGGTTTTGTAAAAGCCCGGTAGGCCGCCCAGGTTTAGGGCGCGAGGAAAAGCTGTTTGAGCTGTTCAAGATCGGTGGCTGCCGCGTCGGATACCGCGCAAAACGAGAGCCCGTCCTTTTGCCACGCCGCCCAGTGATAGCCCTGAATCCCTCCGGAACCGCTCCACGACGCCGACGGCTCGGCCTTTGCCACAAATACATTCACGATGTGCTTGCGCCGGCCGTATACCAACGCGGCCACCGTGCGGCCGTCGATCACGTCCAGCCGTCCGCCAATTAGCGGGAAACCCGCATCCGCAAAATCCCGCACCGGGGGCGCGAACGTAAGTCTGCCGTCGAACCACGGCTTCACAGTGTGCTGATCAGTGGAGACCACATCGGCCAAGTGGCCCGGTTGCATCGAACGCAGATGTGCGTCAACCGCGGCCGCGGCCAGCGTTTGCTGGTAAGCAGGATGATTCGCTCCGTCCCACTGGCGCCACCCCAGAACCACGGCAAGCAGCAGTGCGGCGGCAAGAGCTAGCCATTGCCATGGCGTCGACGATGTGGAGCTCGAACTGTGCGTAGCTGCCGGCACTTTCGGCAATGAGCTTTGTATCTTGCTGCGCAGGCTAGCTGGCACCCGTTCGTACAGTTGTGCCTGCGTCAAGGCATTACGCAGTTTTTCGCTGGCAGCCAGTTGCGTTTTGCAATCCCGGCACGTCTCCAAATGTCGCTCAAACTCTGCCGCGCCCATGGCATCGAGTTCATTGTCCAGATAGGCGTGCAAACGCCCTTGCGAGAGCTCACAAGTCATGGTGAGCCTCCTTGCTGGCCGGTTCCGTCAAAAACTGTCGCAGTTGTTGACGAGCGCGAGCCAGCCCAGACATCACTGTGCCGATGGGCCGCGACGTGATGGCCGCAATTTCCTTGTACGAACAGCCTTCCAATTCGCGCAGCACTAAAATCTCCCGGAAATGTGTCGGCAATTGCTCCAGGCCCCGTCGCAGCGCGTCTCGATCGGCATTCGCCATCGCCAGCGACTCCGGAGTTTCCTTTTCCTGCGGCATTGCGCCCTCATCCAATTCCGTCATGTCTTCCGTCACGCGATTTTTCTTCAGCCACGTGTAGCAGCAGTTGCGCACAATCTGCAAAAGCCACGCCCGCGCGTCACCCGAATGGAACGTGCCGAAGAAGCGATAGGCGCGCATCATCGCTTCTTGCGTCACGTCTTCCGCTTCCGTCCGCCCGTGCAAAATCCAGCGCGCCAGATTGTAGGCGGCGTCGAGATGCGGCAATACATTCGCCTCAAAACGCGTCCGCTCTTCCTGCTGCAACACGCCCAGACCCCTTATCTCTCCA
>DASXBH010000472.1:0-4073 GCA_036491775.1 Candidatus Acidiferrum sp. | reverse complement strand
TATCGCCAGTGAATTAGCTACCGCCACGTGTCCAGAGATGTGCATCAGAAAAACTGGATTGTTTGGCGCGACCTCATCCAATTGCAGCCGGCTGGGAAATTTCTTGTCGGCCCACAGCGTCTGATCCCATCCGCTGCCCAGGATCCATTGGCCAGGTTGATGCTTCGCAACTTCGTCCTTTAACAGTTTCTGAATTTCCGCGATGGAGGTCGTCCCGTTCAGCGCCAGCGATAATTTCTCGCGGCCAGCTCCGCCCAGATGCGTATGCGCATCATTGAAACCGGGCATCAGGAACTTACCCTTTAACTGAACCGGGTCTTCCGCCTGCGCCCCGCCACAATCCAGCAAAATGTGCTCGATGGTTCCGACACACAGAATTTTTTCGTCGCGCACGGCGATGGCCGAGGCCCATGGTTGTTTTGGATCGTTAGTGTAAATGCGCCCATGCAGGTAATACGTAGTTTTGTGCAGCGGTGGTTCCGGTGGCGCTGTCTGTGCCAGCAAAGCCTGGCTGGCTGTTCCGCAAATCGTACCAAGAATTAAACTGCGCAGCACTCGCGTACCGCCGCATCCCGCCATCACTGGCCTTTCTCCGGCGCCAGGCCCGCCGAACCTAACAGGGTCAACAATACCCGCTTCAATCCCAGGTCTCTTCCCGCCGGCTCGTACCACTCCTGGAGCGAATGCGCGCCTCCGCCATTTCCGCCCGCGCCAATCGCGATCGCATCAATCCCCAGCGACAGCGGAATGTTCGCGTCAGTCGACGAGCGCTCCAGCCGCGACTGGTTTCCTACGTAATCATCCGCCGCGCGTAACGCCGACAGCAACGCCGCATCGGCCGGCAGTTCCCCTCCAGGCCGGCTGCCAATATTGTTTAACTTCCATTCCAACTTGCCACGGTTGCGTTCCCGCGCATTGTCCATCTCATCCTTCACGCCCGCAGCCATACACTCGCGTAGCGCCGTTTCGAGGCGAGCCAATTCATCTTCGCTCTCGGAGCGCAAATCTACCTTAAGCTTCGCTTCATACGGAATCGAATTTACCGACGTGCCGCCTTCCACTTGCCCAAGATTAAACGTCGTTCGCGGCGCCATCGGCACTTTCGTGTTGATGAAGCGAACCGAGCCGCGCACCAGCGCACTGATGGGATTCGGGATCCCGAAGTCGGACCAACTGTGCCCTCCCGGTCCGGTAATCACCACTTCCATGCGCCGCGAAGCCAACGCCTTCGTAGTTACGTGGTCCACGCCGGACCCGTCCAGCACAATCACCGCGCGCAATTTCGTCCGGTACGCATCGATCAGCGCACGCATCCCACGCAAATTCCCTTCTCCTTCTTCTCCCACATTCGCGGCGAACAAAATCGTGCGTTGCGGCCGCACTTTGGCCACATGCATGGCACGGGCGATCCCCACCAACGCGGCTAGTCCGGTGCCATTGTCGGAAATTCCCGGAGCCACCAGGCGTTCGCCTTCCCGTTTCACGCGGACGTCAGTACCTTCGGGAAACACGGTGTCCAGATGCGCCGTGAGCATCACAATTTCTTTGTCGCTGGCGCCGCGCAGTTCGCCAATCACGTTGCCGATCTTGTCGGATTGCACGGTAAGTCCCTGCTCGGCAAGCAACGCTTTCATGGCAGCGGCTCTTTTTTGTTCTTGAAAGGAAGGTGCGGGAATTTCCGTCAGGCGAGACTGCTCGTCGTTGATCCAACTGACATTTTTCTCAAGCCATTCCAGCGCCACGCGCACTTGCGCCTGGTCGGCCAGCGTGTACGAACTGAACGGGCGCGCCACCTGAGAGACCACCGATGAGCGTATCGGCATGACGAAGAGAATAACGCAAAGCGCAGCGCGTTTCACTGTACTTAAAGGCAGCTTGCCCTTAATTCCTAAGCCGCCACTCGCATTCTGGAGACTCTTAGGCCACACCCGCAGAGTTTACTTCATTAATGAGGGGTTCGATTCTCGCGTTTGCGAATTGGCAGAGTTGCTTCTGGACGGTGCTCTATTGCTACGGCCCGGTTTCCGCCTAACAGCCTTAGGCGACAGCCCCGGACGCGGCGCACAAAGCGCGGAGTTCCTCGTCGGTCAGCATGCGCGAGGACTGTTTTGCCGCTTCAAAGATGCGGTTCACCAGCTCATCCGTTGCGGGAATCTTGTGGCGTGCCAGCCAGTACAACACATTGGATTTCCCGCTCATCGGTCCGATTTCAACAATTTGTTCGAGGCCGAAGATGTGCGCGGGCACGCCGCTATATACGGCATCCGCTAGCGCCCGATCGTGCTTGTTCAGCGCCTTGATAATCGCCGCTGCGTGTACTCCGGTTCCGGTGCGGAACGCATCGCGGCCAAACACCGGATAATTCGGCGGAATCACGGTGTGCGTCGCCTTGGCCACTTTCTCGCAATACGCCCGCAAATAGGTCAAGTCGTTCTCGATCAGCCCCATCAAGCGCAGATTCACCAGCATCAATTCCATCGGCGTGTTGCCGACGCGTTCGCCCAGGGAAAGCGCCACGCCATGCACCTGGTCCGCGCCTGCCGCCACAGCTGCCAGCGAATTCGCAATCGCCAGGCCGCGATCGCGGTGTCCATGCCAGTCGACGCGAATTTTTTCTCCCGAGGGCTCGACCACGGTCTCCATTACAAATTTCACCAGGTTATACGCACCCTCCGGCGTAGCGTGCCCCACGGTGTCGCACAGCACAATCGCGCGCGCGCCGCTGCGAATCGCCGTCGTGTACAGCCGCTTGATCGTCTCCGGATCGGTTCGCACCGTATCTTCCGTGACGTACATGGAGGGCAAGCCATGCTCCACCGCGAACTTCACCGCTTTTTCCGTAGTGCGCTCCAGATGATCGACGGTCCAGTCCTCCACGAGCCTGCGAATCGGGCTGGTGCCTAGAAATGTTGCCGCTTCAATCGCAATTCCCACACGCTGCGAAATTTCCGCTATGGGACGGATGTCGGCCTCTAGCGTCCGCGCGGCACAATTCGGTTTGATGCGCATGTGATTGCTGGCTATTTCACGCGCCAAGGCTTCCACATGTTCCATTGCGCGTGGCCCGGCACCGGGCAGGCCGATGTTCACCGCATCAATGCCCACCGCTTCCATCAGGTGAAGGATTTCAATTTTTTCGTCGATGCTGGGATCGTGGATGGAAGGATTCTGCAGCCCGTCGCGCAGCGTTTCATCGTTCAAGAGCACGCGCGTTCCCGGGCGTATCGCCGTGCTTGCGGCAACATTCCAATCGTAAATCAGATCATTTTGGGACATGGCGGAGCGACCTCCCTGCCCGACTAGTATCGTACCGTGTAACTATTTGGCTGCTGCCGCGGGTCTGGCTTGTAAATGGTCTGGCAGAATTCGCAGCGATACACCTCCGCGCCTTTCCCCACAACCGCCGCCACTTTTGGCGGCAAATCGAACCAGCGCTTTAGATGTCCTGCGCAAAGCTTTCCTTTGTCATTCTTTTCGTCGCAAGCCCGCTGCTTCGGCTTCCGCGTCTTGATCTTCGGCCCCACTTCTTCAACCGCTGCTGCGCTTGCGGGCAGGGACGCGCCATCAAGCTCTATCTTCGATTCTTCGGCCATTGGTTTGGTTTCGTCAGCCACTCTTCCTCCACCTCTGCGACCTTTGTGTCTCCTGTCTTCTCGCTCTGCGTTAATCTTTTCGCTCCTCCGAAAGTCCGTGATCCCGGAAAATCGTCTTCAGTGCAGGGCGCGCATTCCGAATCCGCGCCGCCCATCCTCTCGCAAACTCAAACTGCAGAAACGCCTCAGCCGCCTTCTGCACCTCACTTCCGTAACGATACCACCACGGCTTTTCCATGCCCGGCAGCCGGTCTACATCCATATATTTAACGTGGACCATCTCCAGCAAACCAACTTTTCCGTGCGTGCGTCCCCAACCACTCAGCCCACAGCCGCCGTGCGGCGCCTCGGCAATCGCAAATCCGCTGATCGCATCATTTACCATTACTGTGCCGGCGTGCAGTCGCGCGGCCACCGCTTTGCCATTTTCGGTGTCGTTGGTCCAGACACTGGCGGCTAGCCCAAACTCGCAATCATTTG
>DASXBH010000471.1:0-2731 GCA_036491775.1 Candidatus Acidiferrum sp. | reverse complement strand
GACGCATCGGCACGCGCTGGACGCGTACCGTTTACCGCCAAGCGCGAAAGGCGAGCAAGCATTCGCGGTTCTTGGTCGCGGATTTTGTTACTGCAACGTGGAAGGGAATTGCAGGATGTGGGTGTTTACTTTTAAAGATGGGAAATTCGATAAAGCGCTGGAAATTCAGGATGCCCAAACATTCGGCCACGTTTCCTCAAAGTCGGCGTTTCCGTTACTAATTGTCTGGACCCGCCTGGAGCCTACCGAATTTGGCGCTCGGGTCTTTCATTTCTACGCCGGCAAATACGAGGAAGCGGGAGCATGGGTGGAACGCTACGAGTATGCGGATCCGCATTCCGATTCCGACGAAGCCTACATCCACGAAATTCCGCAGATCGAGTCACGCTTTCCGCCCGGCTTCGCCGTCCCCAACTGAGCGCAACAAGCCCACATTAAAATCATCATCCAGGCGACCGGTACCTGCTTGCGCCTAGCGTGCCCCAACATCCGCAGTCTTTCGCGGAAACTTCGTGCTGATGTAATCATCCACCAGCTTCTGAAAAGCCGCCGCAAGCTCGTCATACGTCCCTTCGAGCGTCACATCTTTCTTGCCATCGATGTACACCGGGCACCGCGGCGCTTCGCCGGTTCCGGGCAAGCTGATACCTATATTGGCAGCCTTCGATTCTCCGGGACCATTCACGATGCAGCCCATCACCGCCAGCGTCATGGTTTCCACGCCGTCATATTGCGTCTTCCAGGTTGGCATCATGTCGCGAATGTAGCCTTGCACACTTTCCGCGAGCTCCTGAAACGTCGAACTGGTAGTCCGGCCGCAACCCGGGCACGCCGTAACGCTGGGCGAAAACGAACGCAATCCCAAGGCCTGCAGCAATTCGTGGCAGGCGTAAACTTCTTCGCGACGATCGCCGCCGGGCTTGGGCGTTAACGAAATGCGAATCGTGTCGCCGATGCCGTCGTACAGCAGCACGCCGAGCGATGCTGCCGACCAAACCATGCCCTTCATCCCCATACCCGCTTCGGTCAGTCCCAGGTGCAACGGCTGTTGCGTTTTGCTGGCCAGATCGCGATACACGGTAATCAAGTCGCGGGGGCGGGACGTTTTGCAGGAAATGATAATTTGATCGTTCCGGAGCCCGCTTTCCAGCGCCAGTTCCGTGGATTCCAGTGCGGAAATCACCATGCAGTCGTTGATAATTTCTTCCGACTCTTTGCCCAGGTTGGCGTCGGTGTTTTCCTGCATCTTGCGCATCACCAACTCCTGATTCAGCGAACCGCCGTTGACGCCGATGCGCACCGGTTTGCCATGATCGACGGCCACCTTGCAGATGGTAGAAAACTGTTCGTCGCGACGTTGCCCCGCACCCACGTTCCCGGGATTGATGCGGTACTTGTCCAGAGCGGAAGCGCATTCGGGATATTTGGTGAGTAGCACATGGCCGTTGTAATGAAAATCGCCAATGATCGGCACGTTGCATCCCGCATCGATCAGCCGCTTCTTGATAATCGGCACCGCTGCGGCGGCCTCCGGCACATTGACGGTCCAGCGGACGATTTCGCTGCCCGCCTCGGCGAGTTCCAGCGTTTGCTTCAGGGTGGACTCGACGTCGGCCGTATCGGTGTTGGTCATGGACTGAACCACGATCGGCGCGCCCCCGCCCACCACGATGTGGCCGACCTTGACGGCATAGGTTTTCTTGCGGCCATGGCGCATGCCGCTGACATCAAATCCTGCAATCTGGTTCAACATATCCTCTATTTTAGCGTAGAAACAGCAGGCCTGTCCTGTGTGCCGAGTTCTGTGTTCTTCCCGGGGTTTTTATGACGCAGCGGTCGCCGGAAATCCTGGAAAAAGAACGGGCGCAGATCGCCGCTTCGCTGGTGCAGAGCCTTGACGATACTGTGGACGAGGATGCCGAGAGCGCGTGGCAACCAGAGATTGCCTATCGCGTCGCGGAGCTAGATTGCGGTAAAGCCAAGAAAAAGGGAGAAAGGCCTGCTATGCATGCTGGCAGCAGGTCCCCGTCAGCCCAATCTAACGCCTCGACTCGTTGTGTTCCTTCTGCAAATCCTTGAGCCGGCTCACGTCATCGCTCAACACCGCTCGGTCGCGCTCCGATAACCGATTGTCATTGGCCGACTTTTGCAGAGAATCAATCACATCGTTCACGTGGCCGTTGTCCCACTCACCATGGTCGAGCTTCGCTTGCAAATCCGTCAGCTCTTGCTTGGTTCTCTCCAGGCGGTTACGTTCCTTGTCGGCCGCGTGCTTCTCGCTCCAGACATGATCCAAATCTGTCCTTATCTCTAGAAACACATGAGACCGCCACTCATCCCCGTGGTAGCGACCGTCGCGGTCGTGATACCAATCTTGCGCCACGGTATTTACTCCAAGGAACATTACTGCGATCAGCTCTGCCATAATGATTTTCTTCATATTCGAACACTCCCTGCTCGGATTTGTTCAGAGTGCATGCCCGCGCAGCTCACCAGCGAAGATGGCATCGATCCCCCGCATTTGTTACCCAGCGGTCCCGCATTCTAATCGTCCCGGCCGATCACACCGATCCTAATAAGCCTGCAGAAATCCACAATAAAGCCTGCAGTAGTCCACTTCACGCGGAAATATAACAGGCGGGTGCATCTGCTTTGATTCCGGTTTGAAGTAACGGAATAACGATGAAGTCTATCATCACATTGCCGAACATCGCGTGGCCTACCCCGTGTG
>DASXBH010000470.1:0-7533 GCA_036491775.1 Candidatus Acidiferrum sp. | reverse complement strand
ACTGAAATCCTGGAGCGGCCCCGAAGGTATCGAGCATTACCTCGCTGCGGATCACAAAGGACGGCTCATCCAATCGCTGAAGTCTTTTCTGAGCAATCGCAACCTGCAAACCACCGACGTTTTTGGCCGCAAATATACGCTAGAAGATTTGATCGCGCGCATCCTGCGAGACCTCCGAGAAAAAGCTTCGTCGCAATTCGGTGTCCCCATTTCCAATGCAGTGGTCGGCCGGCCGGTACGATTTGTTGGAGCGGAAAACGACGCAGACGATTCCTACGCCGAAAACCGACTCAGAAACGCCTTCAGGCTTGCCGGATACGATTCCGTGCGTTTTGAATTTGAACCCATTGCCGCGGCGCACTACTACGAATCAACGCTGGACCACAACGAACTGATCCTCATTGGAGATTTCGGCGGCGGCACCAGCGATTTTTCTCTGGTGCGTGTGGGGCCGAGGGTCCGACATCGCGGGCGTGGCGCTGCCAATCTTCTTGGCAATGCGGGTGTGGGCGTCGCGGGCGACTCGTTTGACGCCAAACTGATTCGCCATTTGATGTCTCCCGCGCTGGGGGCGGGCACGGACGTGCGGTCGATGAAACGTCTTCTGCCGGTCCCAGCCTGGATTTATAGCAAGTTGGAACGCTGGCATCATCTGTCGTTCCTGCGCGCAAAAGAAGTGATGGATCTACTGAACCGAATCAAGGCGGATGCGGTTGAGCCGGAGAAAATCGGGGCGCTGCTACATCTGATAAAAGAAGATCTTGGCTATCAATTGCACCAGTCGGTGCAGAGGGTGAAATACGATTTATCCAACGATGCGGAGGCAACGTTTCGTTTTTATGACGGCGCGATCGACGTTACGACCAAGGTGAAACGCACCTCGTTCGAGGCGTGGATCGCCGACGAACTTCGCCAGATCGAAACCTGTTTGGATTCGCTGCTCAAAGGCAGCGGCGTCCACGCTAAAGACGTGGACGCAGTGTTTCTGACGGGCGGATCGTCGTTTGTGCCGGCAGTCCGAAAAATATTTGCCAAGCGTTTCGGCGAACCGCGCATCAGGACCGGCAACCAATTCACGTCGGTAGCCTGGGGGCTGGCTCTGAAGGCCTCCAGCATGGCAAGCGTCGTCAGCTCTGATTAAGCCCGGCTTCCGCGCGGTGCTACAGATTGTCCAGAAAGAATCTCGTAACGCGGTTCCACAACACGCGTTGCGCCGGAACATCGCTCGCACCATGCCCGCGCCCGGGAAACGTCATCACCTCTACGTATTTCCCGGCTTTGATGAGATCGTCGATAAGCGCCAGGGTGTTGGAGCTGTGTACGTTGTCATCTCCGGTGCCATACGCGATCAGCAACTTCCCTTTCAGCTTTTCTGCATTTTTGATCGGCGACGATTCCCGATAGCTTTCCTCGTGCAGCGGCAACAACCCGATATACCGCTCGGTGTAAATCGTGTCGTAGAAATGCCAGTCGGTCACCGGACTACCAGCAAAGGCCACCTTGAAAACCTGGGGAGCTTCGAAGATGGCATGCAGCGTCATGTGTCCACCATAACTCCATCCATGGATTCCGATACGATCCGGATCAACATAGGGCTGCGATTTAAGCCAGACACCACCATCGCGCTGATCGGAAAGTTCCTGGGCGCCGAAGCGGTAATGAATGGGCTCTTCGAAAACGTGCCCGCGTCCCGCCGAGCCGCGATTATCGAGGGAAAAAATGATGTAGCCTTTTTGCGCCATCATCTGATGCCACAGATATTGGTGGTCCATCCACTCGTTCACAACCACTTGGGCATGCGGGCCGCCATAAGTGTAAACAAGCACCGGATATTTCTTATTAGGATCAAAATTCGGCGGTTTGATCATCGAGCAGTTCAGAGACATGCCGTCGTGCGACTTAATCGAGAAAAACTCAACCGGTGACAGGTGGTAGCCGCTTAGCTCTGCTACCTTGTTCTCGTTCAGGGTGGCAAGTTTGCCGCCGTCTGCCCGGTAAAAGTCCTGACGTGGAGGCGTGCTCGAATTGGAGTATGTGTCGAGATACTCCATTGCGTCGGGCGCAATATTCACCGCATGAGTGCCATCTTCTTTGGTAATGCGCGTGAACCCACGGCCATCCAGTCCAACTCGATACAGGTGGCTCTCCAACGGAGATTTTTCTTTCGCGATGAAATATACGACACCATTCTTTTGGTCGACGCGCTCAAGTTGGCTGACTTCCCAATCGCCCTTCGTCAACTGCAGCGGTTGCGCCGCAGAAAAATCGTAGAGATAAAGATGACGGTAGCCGGTGCGCTCGCTAGACCATAGGAATCGCTTGCCATCTTTGAAGAAATACAAATCGTTGCTGACATTGATCCAGTACGCATCTTTCTCCGAAAGAATCGTAGACGACTTCCCTGTCGCAGCATCGGAAAGCAGCAGATCGAGAATTGTCTGAGTGCGGTTCAATCGCTGAATAGCCAGGTGCTTGGAATCCGGCAGCCACTTCACGCGCGGGATGTAGATATCTGTCTCCGCGCCTACATCTATAATGCGTTCCTCCCTGGCACCTGCGACTTGCGCGACAACGATACGCACCGTGGCATTCGAGCCGCTCGGGACGGGATACCTTTGGAGTTCTGCTTCTCCAGTGGGAGATTCGAAATCCACCAGCGGAAATTGCGAAACTTTCCGCTCGTCCATCTCCAGATAAGCAATTGCCGACGAATCCGGCGCCCACCAGTACGCCGTGAAAAGTTCGAGTTCCTCGGGATATACCCAATCCAATTCACCTTTTCGCAATTCTTCGGTGCCGCCGGTGGTCAGCGCTCGTTCTTTTCCATCTACGGTGCTGACCAGCCACAAATTGTGTTTACGGACGAAGCTCACAAACTTTTCGTCGGGTGAGATCTTTGCATCGCCCAGATCTTCCTCGCCCGCCGCGAGCACGCGTGCCTGCTGAGTATGCAAGTCGAACCATGCTAATGCGTGCGGCCCCACAAAGAGCAGAGCATTGCCGCCGGGCGCCCACAGATATTGCGATGGTGGACGGCGCCCCGCTCCCGTCGCTTGCGACTCCCTTGTCTTCGAAGCGGGCAACACATTTTCCAGTTTCTCTGCGGATACCAGCAGCGCACGTTCGCCTGTCGAAGGATCCATCGTCCAGAGTTCCGGCTTCGCATCCTTGCCAGTCTGTTTAGATTGGAAAAAGCTGACTTGATTCTTGCCGGGCACCCAGGCCACTCCGCCCGTCAAATGTCCGCTCAAACTCGGTTGCGAAAAAATGCGCTCAACGGTCAGTTCGCCGGGATTTGCGGCGGCAGTTGTTTCTTGTTGGGCCGCGACATGCTCAAGGCTAAAAGACAAAGTAAACAACAGCAGACAGGAAACGATCACACTACGCAGCACATGGCGGAAAAACATTCAGCCTCCTAGGAGCACCTAGCTTAGCCTTAGCGCCGCAAAGAGCAAAATTGACTGGGAGCCTGAAACTGAAACCTGGGCTGGCGCACGACATGACCTTGACGCCGCGGTGAGCTGGCATTGGATTGGTCAGCTGAGATATCAGATCGCGAAGATTTATTCCGGACGCGGGTGGTAGCCGATTCGACCGTTCTGTTCCCCGGCGGTTAAATCGCGTATGCACAATTGCGTGAGGTCTGCCGCTCCGCACTGATAAATCTGCTTCATCGGCAAATCCTCGGGCCGCACCTCGTGTCGGCCCCATTGCCAATCCTCGCTCTCGGCCTGGGAAGTCGTCACGACGCGATTACCCGGTGCGACCCGCACACGAAACTCCCGCGTGGACGGCTCGTAATTCGAGTACATAAAACAATGTCCCACGCATGCACGGTCGACGGCGTGAATGAACATCGCCCGGTAACGAGGTTTTTCGTAGATAGTTGCCGAGACTCTCGTGCCGAACGGCAGTTGTTCGGCAATTCTGTCCGCGTTGGCCTCTAAGCGATTCAGGTATGCCATCTCCTGATAGGTAAACGCGAAAAATACTGCTGCCGCGGCGCCATAGCCCACCAAATGCCAGAGTCGCGGCCGGAGTGAAGCCAGCCAGCACATCGCGAAAATCGCGTTGATAATCGTGAGCCGGGTTACAAGCGCGCCAATCCAGCCCGCCGTCGGGTCCAGCTTTAGATTTTGCGGAAGCAACGCGGTCATCCAGAACGCAGCAAGATACAGCTCTACAATCAACCGCCGCTTTTTCCAATATTCCAGAAAACGGCCATGCTGAACCGCGTCGACCACGATACAAATCAGCGCGAAGACAAACAGCACCACGGAGAGAATAACGTATCGATGCCCAAACACGGCTAACTGATCAAAACCGTTTCGCAGAATGATAGGGCTTTGCAGAAAGTCCCACTGGTATTCGGGGTGATGCCGGATAAAGACGTGCACGGCAATCGCCAGGAACAGCGTGCCCATCGGTAAAGCCAGCCGCGTTCCTCCCTGCAAGCTTAGCCATAGCAACCGGTAGGCCGCCGTACCTAGGAACCACAAGGCTCCCAAGGGGTGCGCCAAATAAATAATGGGAAACAGGATCGCGGCCCGTAGTACGTCCCGCTTCCCGCCCTGCCACAGCAAAGCCAGGGCGATGGCTGCCAGTCCTACTGACAAGTAATAGTTCATGAAGCCCATGTAGAAAACGTAGCCATAAGCAAACATGGCGACTAATGGCGCGAGGAACCATGGCGGTTTACCAGCGACCGCAGCGACCAAGGCAAACACGCCCCAAAAAAAAATCAGCACACAGAGCGACATGGCAATTTTTTCCGCGGCCGGTAGTCCGAAGATTTTTGCGAAATAGAAAAGCATCAGGTCAAAAAGGATATTCTTCGACTGCCACACAATGTAGATGCCTGGCGCTTTTCCTTCGTGCACAAGTTGCGCCAGCCACGCGTTGTAGACGTGACTTCCCAGATCGCCTGCTTCAATTTTTCGTTGCCAAAGGCACGGAATCACTAGGAGCGCACTGAGCAACCCGGCGATCGCGCCATGTTTCGAGAAAAACGAACGAACGCTGTTATCTTGCGTTGCCGAAGGGAGCAAGCCTATTCACCATTCATTCATCTTCGGGTGGTGGACTTGGAACTTCGCCATTCTACCTGAAATGTTTAGAGAGAAACTGCACGTGGGACCTTAGGAAGACCCGCAGAATCTCACGGAATCCAGAAATAAATACCGCAAGTCCAGCAGAGCCACAGGCAATTGGCTGGATACCTTGGAATTAGCTCAAATGAAGACCTACTAGTTTCAGCAGCAGCTAACAAACACACCAACATCGAAACGGAACGAATTGCTCCTGCCGCTTCACATGATTAACCAGCGTTTTGCATCAATCAATAAGCCGGAGACGGGGGCGCGTTCACCGGGCGTTTTCGTTTCCACTCATGTTCTCTGCGCAACAGGGATTGATGCTTCTTGACCTGCACCTCAATTTCACCAAATGCCTTCTTGCAGCCTGCCAACACATTGGGGCCGCTTCCGGTAGCATGCAGCGTCCCGGACGGTAACGACAACGTCAGCACGCACGATTTCTCTTCGGTTCTCTGGTTATGCGAAAACACACCCTTCAGTTTCACCAGATCCGGCTCGTAATTCTTCAATAGCCGGCCCAGCTTGTCTAAACGGCGGGTAACTTCCAGCGCTACGGCTTGTTGTGAATCCACGTGCTTGTAGCTGATCGAAATGTTCATAGTTGCACCTGTAGACTGTGTGAGGGCTTCTGGCAGGAAAGCGACGCAGTTACGTTGCTGCACCGCATGGCAAGGCCAGCATAACTCCGGGTAGTGGCCAGCGCAATGGGCTGCACATTGACAGTCACCTGGCAACTTTCTAGTCTAACCACGCGGGTTGCGCGCAACGTTTTGCGCGCTGGAAAACGGCAAATGGCCAACGATTCTTCAGGAAACTCGAAACCTCGACCGGAGCCACAGTTCCGCGTCGGCCCCGCGGGCTGGTCCTATGCGGACTGGTCTGGGTACGTTTACCCCACGCCGCGTCCCAAAGGGTTTCACGAAGCAGCGTTTCTTTCCCAATATTTCGACACCATCGAAATCAATACGTCGTTCTACCAGCCACTGCGTCCCGATCACGCTGCCTTGTGGCTGGAAAAAGTGGCGGCCAATCCCGCATTTATCTTCACGGCGAAGCTGTGGCAGAAATTCACGCATGACCCTTCAGCCTCTCGCGAAGACGAGCGTGCCGTGCGCGCAGGCTTTGACGTTTTGCGCAGGGCCAACAAACTGGGCGCCGTTCTGCTGCAATTCCCTTTCTCCTTCCACAACACGAAAGAAACGATTGTGTATCTCACCGTGGCGTTGCAGCGTTTTGCCGATTATCCGCTGGTCGTGGAACTCCGCCACAGTTCATGGAACACCTCAGACGCGCTGAAACTTCTGCAGGATCATCAGGCAGGTTTCTGTAACATCGATCAGCCAATTATCGGCAGATCGCTGGAACCCACCGCTGAAGTCACTTCGCCCATCGGCTATGTCCGCCTACACGGCCGGCGCTACGACACCTGGTTCAGCGATGATCCCGCTACTCCGCCCCACGAGCGCTACAACTATCTCTATTCTCAGGAAGAATTGGATCCCTGGATTGCGCGCATCCGCAGCATCAACCAGAAGACCAGCCAGACTTACGTCATCTCCAATAATCACTATCAAGGGAAGGCGGTGATGAACGCGCTTCAGATCATCAACCGTGTGACCGGAAAAAAAGTGAAAATTCCCGAACCACTACGCGCACGTTATCCGGAGTTGGAAGAAATTGCCAGTGAGATGCCGGCAGAGCCCACGCTATTCCCGCTCGGTGCGCCCGCGGCGAAGACTAACCAATCTACTTCTTAAACAGGTTTTCGAACGCCTGACGCGCATCCATCGGCCGCGAAGGTGAAGGCGCTTCTACCGGCACTTGCGCTGGTTGCATGTACGACGTAGGAGCTGTGTCCTTTTCTACCGTGGTACGAAATTCGTACAAAGTACAATTGTTCTTCGCGTCTTTTGGCGTCACACGCGCGGGAATATTCTGAGTACATTCAAATTGCGCACCAGAATCAAAGTAACGGCACTGCTTGCAGCAATGCAGTTCAAATCCGCACTTCGGACACTTCTCATTGGGATCAAATCCCGCTACCAGTACCGCGCCGCAATTCGAACAGCGCGCGCGGGTAACAGTCCCCACCATGCGCGGGGTGCGCGGCCCCAGATGATCCGTTGCGCCTCTTGGGCCGCCGGCCGGCGGCTTGCGATCATGCTTATCTTTTTTCTCGTGCTTTTCATTTCGCTCCGCGTCACGATACCCGCGGTGGCCATACTTACGATCCACAAACGCCTCCGTCCGTCAGTCTCAACGGACTGCCACTACAACTTGTTACACCACAGCACTACTCAGTTACTCTTCTCGTTGTATATCCAACTCGGATTGCTACAGCGCCCGGCACACCAGCCTTCCCCGATTGAAGTTTTCTGGAGTGCTGTTCAGCGAGAGCAGAAGATGGGACCTCTATCTTTGTAATCCTATGGGAGTG
>DASXBH010000469.1:0-3092 GCA_036491775.1 Candidatus Acidiferrum sp. | reverse complement strand
GGGAAAAAGAAAAGGCGCTCGGTAAAATCACAAGCGCCTTCTCTACAACTTCAACGTAAACCGTACCTCACTGGATCACCTCCTTCTCGGCCAAAAAGGCCGATGTCGACGAGAGTGTCGAGTGCGTCCGAGTATATCGCGGGTCGGGAAAAGTGGAAACGGGAAAGTGCGTTGAGTGGAATTCATTTTTTGATTGTTAGCGAATTCTTGGTCGCAAGCTGAGATTTCGTAGAGGACGTTCCTGGAACGATGTATCGTGCTTCTACGGTTTTATTTTTCTTTGGATTCGCTGCCAACTAGCTTTTCGACGTCGGGCAATTCCTTGGGGATGGCGGAGCTTAGAATTTCCGGCTCGCCATCAGTGATCAGGATGGTGTCTTCCACGCGGATGTGCATTTGTTTCTCGGGAAATTCCACGATGGGCTCCACGGTGACAACCTGGCCTGCTTTAATGGGGCCGCTGGGGCGAAATACATCGTGGGTGGCCAGCCCTACAAAGTGGCCTGGAAATCCATACCACTGCTGGGCGATTCCAGCTTTTTCGAAAACGGCTTTGCCCGCGGCTTCGGCTTCTTCATACCTGTGACCCGGTTTCAGTAAAGCAATCGTAGCCTTCTGAGATTCCAGATCGATGGCGTACCACTTGGCCTGATCGGGCGTGAATTTTCCGCTGATGTTGAAGGTGCGAGTGATGTCCATGGTGAGATGATCCAGCGACGCGCCGAAATCAAACACGACGAGTTGATTCGGTTCAACCACCTCTCGATTCGAGAAGTAATGCCAGGTGTTGATATCTTTGCCGGACCCGACGATGGCCAGGTACGCCACCCCCTGTGCTCCGTGACTGTAATAATATTCGTACGCGCGCGCTTCGATTTCGTATTGATGCATGCCGGGGCGGGCGTGAGCGATGGCTTCGCGATTTCCTTCCGCGCTGATTTTTCCATTGCGGCGAAGCACTTCGATTTCCCTTGGCCGCTTGATATTGCGCATCGCGTCGATCATCGGTGTCACATCGCAAAGCTTGGCCATGGGGTAACGTTGCGCGAGGAGTTTTGCGGGCGCTAAATCGGTTGGCACATCTTCGTGATAAGGATGTGCGAATTTCCAGGCGTGATCGCGGCCAACTTCCGGACGCGCTCCATCCGCCTTGTCAGGGAAGCCAAGACGTACCCACAGATTCACTTCCGGATGCGCGCTGAGAACCGACGAGAGCCAGATATCCAGATTGCCGATCGCCTGCACGGCGGAGAAGCCCAGGCGCTTGGCTTCATCTGGCTGCGACAATAGATTTGGACCGTAGACTTGTGCGGTGCGCCCAACCTGCTGCGGTTCAAAAAGAATGATGTGCCCGTTGGAATTATCCATGGCCAGCACTGCGCCGGGATCCTGCACCCCGGTGTAGTAGTAAAAGTCGTTGTCCTCACGATAGTGCGCGGCCTCGGGAATGTCGTTGCGGGCGAAGAGCAACGTGTAGCCGTTCTTCGCCTGGGCCATCAATTCGGTGCGGCGCTGCGCAAATTCTTGCGGACCACCCAGATCTTCGATGGCCTGGCGGTCGGTGTATTGCGCGAACGCCGTGGAGACAAGACAGAACAGAATTGCGCTGGTGAGAGCGGCTGCACGAACGGAGAGGCGGAACAAACTGATCATCAAGATGCTCCTTGGATGCGATTCGATTTGGCGGTAGACAGCTTATATGAATCTTGCCGTGGCGGGAGCCAAACTTTTGCCCGCGATCGGCGGGTTGGAAGTATCATGGACCGGCCGGGGCAGGGAACTGTGATGGTGACGCCGCGCAAAAAAGGTCTTCAAACCCAACTCGGCCGGACCGCTGCGCAGATTTTCGCTGCGAATGAGCGCATGAATCAGATGATCATCGAGCAGTTGGACCCTGCGGCATGGAGAGCGAAGCCGCCGGGGAAGGCCCGGCCAATCGTGGCGATTTTCACGCATGTGCACAATGTGCGTTGTAAATGGATCCGGCTTACCGCTCCACATCTGAAGGTGCCGCAACAACTTCAGCGCGCGCACTGCACGCCGCAGCAGGCCCGTGCCGCATTGGCCCAGAGCTCCACTCGTTGTGCGGAGATGCTGGCGGAAGCACTCGGCGATGGAAGCGGCCGAGTCAAGAAGTTTCGCCGAGACGGTTGGGCGCCGCCGTGGCCTGCCGGCGTGGAAATGCTGTGTTACATGCTTGCCCACGAAGCGCACCATCGCGGACAAGTGTGCATGCTGGCGCATCAACTGGGATTCCCGGTGCCCAGCAAAGTGGCGTACGGAATCTGGAACTGGGAAAAATTGTGGAGAAACTGCGGTCTCCGTTTGCAGGGTTAGTCTGAACAGCGGGATTGTGCCCAGCTAGAGTATTCCTTCCAGGCGGACGTAGCTGGCTTCCATGCCGTGCTCCATTCCTGTTTTCAGCATGGCGGCGCGGGTTGCCTCGTCGGGCAGCGTCATGCGCATGGTCATCAAGGTGCCAGCGCCGTCTGGCTCAAATTTTGTTTCGACATGATTTTCCGGTGTCGGATCCGGGAGATGCATCCGTTCGACGTGGACGATGCGGCTGTACGGCGTGAGTTCCAAAAATTCGCCCGTGATATGGAATCCCTGACCTTTTGCGTTCGTCCATTCGTAACGGAACTTGCCGCCGGGCTTTGCATCGTTGATGCAAACCGGCATGGTCCAACCTTCCGGTCCAAGCATCCATTTCTGAATTAGTTTGGGATCGGTGTGCGCGCGAAACACCGCTTCTGGGGGCGCTGCGAAACGCCGCGTCACAATGATGTGTGTGTCACCTTCTGTCTTTAGTGTCAATCTGCTCATCGTTTTGCTCCTTTCTTGTGTTGTTCCATGTCTGCCAAAACTTCATCCAGGCGGTCGTAGTTTTTCTCCAAGGCTTTGCGAAGCATGCCGAGCCACTGGTCCATCGCGTCGATGCCGGCTTTGGCGAGTCGACGTGGGCGCTTGGTGCCGTCGACCCGTTGCGCGATCAGCCCAGCGTCTTCGAGCACCTTGAGGTGTTGGGAGATGGCTGGCTGGGTCATCTCGAAAGGCTCGGCCAGTTGCGTGACGGTAGCCTCTCCCTTGGC
>DASXBH010000468.1:0-6548 GCA_036491775.1 Candidatus Acidiferrum sp. | reverse complement strand
CGCGGATATCCCATTGCGTATGTGGAAATGGGAGAAGAAGCGGACGGACAGTACATGATTCCGGAGGACTACGGCGCGCTGTACTTGCAGTGGGCCAAGGCGCTTCATGCCGTCGATCCAAAGCTGAAACTTGGCGGTCCGGTTTTCCAAGGAGTCACGGAAGACATCAAGGTGTGGAAAGATGCGCACGGCCGTGATTCGTGGTTTGGGCGATTTCTCGATTACTTGAAAGCACACCAACGTCTTTCGGACTTTGCGTTCATGTCTTTCGAGCACTATCCCTACGATGGATGCGAGACACCATGGGAGAACTTGTACCAGGAACCGCAGCTGATCACTCACATCATGCAGGTGTGGCGAGACGATGGATTACCTCCGGGAATTCCGATGTTCGACACCGAAACCAACGCGCACGGTGGCGAAGCGTCGGTGGACGTGTTTGGCGCGCTGTGGCTGGCCGATTCGTTTGCGGGATTTCTGACAGCCGGAGGAAAAGGCACGTTTTACTATCATGCGCTGCCGTATTCCCCGCCGCATCCCAATTGCAAAAACAGCTGGGGAACATATCGCATGTTCATGACTGACGAGAAGTATGAAATCAAGACGCCAACGTCTCAGTATTTTGCGGCGCAATTGCTGACCAAGGAGTGGGTCCAGCCGGAAGATGCCTTGCACCGATTGTTTCGGGCCGCAGGGGACATCAAGGATTCCAGTGGCCACGTTTTGGTGACGTCCTATGCGGTATTGCGGCCAGACGGGCAATGGTCGCTTCTGCTGATCAATAAGGACCACGATCACGATCATGCCGTGCGAATCGCGTTCGATAATGCGGAAGGCAAAACAAAGAGTGGATTCGCGGGACCTGTGGCGATGATTACCTTCGGCAAAAATCAGTACCAGTGGCATCCGGACAGAAGGAATGGCTACGCGGACCCCGACGGGCCGGCAGTCCGTTCTACGATTGCGGGCGAAGAAAACACCGCCTACACGCTGCCAGCCGCATCGGTGACCGTGTTGCGCGGCAGAATTGCCGAAACCGGATCCAGGAAGAAGTAACTATCCAGGCGCTAAATCAGGCGTCGGCAGAACCGCCTTCAGAGGTGGGACACTAAGCCTTCGTGGTTAGTGTTGCTTTGTGTTTGTGAACGATCGCGGTGAGGGCTTTGGCGGCCTCAGTAATCCTTTGCGGTTCGTTCTTGCGGAGAGCGGCGAGATCGGCGAGTTCCGCGCCAATTCCCAAGGCAAACGCGCCGGCAGAAAAATATTCCTCGGCATTTTTCAGGCCGACGCCACCCGTGGGGATAAAATGACAATCGGGGAATGGGCCCCGCAGCGCTTTGATGTGACTTGGACCTCCGCCGCTGCCGCACGGGAAAATCTTGATAACTTCCACACCCAACTCCATAGCCGCCATAACTTCGCTCGGCGTGAATGCGCCAGGGATCGCCAACACGCCGTGTTTCGCCGCGGTGCGAATTACCTCGGGAGCCAGCCCGGGACTAATCAAGAACCGGGCACCGGCATCAATGCAAATGTCCGCTTGCTCGGCGTTCAAGACAGTTCCCGCTCCAACCAAAAATTCGCTGTTTGCGCGTGCGACTTCGCGCAACACTCGCGGCGCATCTGGCACGGTCATGGTAATTTCCACGATAGAGATTCCGCCGGCGCAGATTGCTTCTACAGCGCGTAACGCCTCGTCCGGATGGGCAGCGCGAATCACCGGCATGATACCGATCTCGCCGATTCGCCGAATTATTGTGGTCACATTCATGGATTGTTCCGGCAAATTCCGGTCCTCACCTTAGCGGGAAATGCGTGCCGTTCCGTTTTTCATAACCTGTAAAATCTCCTGCAAACTCACCATTGAAGTATCGCCGGGTGTGGTCATGGCCAGCGCTCCATGAACCGCGCCACACTCGAGCGCCCAGGAAATATCTTTTCCGGACAATAGCCCGTAGATCAGGCCGGAAGCGAAGGAATCGCCGCCTCCCACACGATCAAATATCTCTAAATTCTCGCGATCCACCGCTCGATGAAACTTTCCATCCATGTAGGCGATTGCGCCCCAATCGTTGCGGGTCGCCGTTTTTGCATTGCGCAGCGTCGTGGCCACGACCGACAGGCCGGGAAAATCGCGTTTCACCTTTTCGATCATCTTCTGGAAGAATTCAGGATCGAGATTGGAATGCGCCTCGTCGACACCTTCCACTTCGTAGCCAAGAGCGGCCGTAAAATCTTCCTCGTTTCCGAACAACACGTCCACAAGCGGCACCAGCGCCCGGTTAACGGCCTGTGCGCGCGCCTTGCCGCCGATGGACGACCACAAGGACCCGCGATAATTCAGATCGTACGAGATGATCGTCCCGGCGTTCTTCGCGGCTTCCATTGCTTCACGGGCAACTTCGGGCGTGGATTCCGAAAGAGCGCAAAAGATCCCGCCAGTGTGAAACCAACG
The DNA here is from genome assembly GCA_036491775.1 of Candidatus Acidiferrum sp. GTDB lineage: Bacteria > Acidobacteriota > Terriglobia > Acidiferrales > UBA7541 > Acidiferrum. The sequence goes on along the minus strand of DASXBH010000468.1, from coordinate 4,093 downwards.
CGTACCCTGCTCCGAGAAAAGTTTCGTCCAGTTTATTTCTCCGGGCTTCAGCTGCGATACCGCCGTGTGCCCACGGTCGGAGCAGCCGAGAGCCGCCCGCAGACCAAACCCTCGCTCAGTAAAGTTCAGTCCGTTGCGCACTGTCCGCCCTACGCCGTCGTATTTCACCCAGCGCAAATATTCCAGGCTAACGCCTCCCTGCAACATGAGGTCTTCGAGCAAGCGGCCGATGGCGTTGTCGGCCAGCGCGGTGACGATCGCGGTCTCCAAGCCAAAGCAGCGCCGCAATCCGCGTGCGACGTTATATTCGCCGCCACCTTCCCAGGCCCGAAATTCGCGAGCCGTGGAGATCCGCGTGTCGCCCGGGTCGAGCCGCAACATCACTTCGCCCAGACTCACCAGGTCCCAACGGCAGCCATCCTTTGATTTGATCCTCATGATGCGGCCGGGCCTTCCACCAGCACTCCACTCGCGACTGGGATCAACGGGCGCTCAGGGTCAATCAGCAGCCAGGCCAACCCTCCTGCAACACTTAGTGCAGCGGCGACCAGGAAAGAGGATGTCCAACCATATCGCTGCGCGATCGCCGGAGTGAGCGAGGCCGTCAAGGCGCCGCCAAATTGTGCGCCCATGTTCATGAAACCAGAAGCCGAGCCTGCACAATCGCCAGCGATATCCGCGGTGACCGACCAATACGAGCTTTGCGAAAGATAAAGGGCGCCGGCTCCGCCCGAAAGCACAATGCTGGCGACAGCAGGGCTTGCCGCGCGAGAACCTATCACCAGGAAAACTGCGGCGAGAAGCAATCCCAGGAAGGCGACTCCGCAGCGCCCAACCCGTTTACCGTAGAAACGTGAAAGCGCGTCGTTAATCGCGCCTCCAGACAAACTGCACGCGACAATGGCAAGCGGCGGGAGAGTGCTGTACAGAGCGCTGGCCTTCAGGTCCATTCCGCGCACTTTGGCCAGATAAATATAGAACCAGCTAAAAAAAATCCAGGCTACGTATCCGAAACAAAAGTAGCTTGCTGTAACCGCCAGAATGCTCTTGCTGGTGAGAATGCAACGCCACGGGACGTTGCGCGCAGGGGAAACCCCGTTGTGCTGCGGAGAATTTTCCATGCACGAGCCTGCGTCAGGGACAGGCGTGCGAAATTTCTGAATAAAAGAGAGTTCCACCGAGTTTACGGACGGATGCTGTTCGGGCTTGTCTCTGGCGATGAGATACCAGACGATTCCTGCACACAAGCCGATAAGCGCGCTTACCCAGAACGACGAGCGCCAACCGTAATGAATCATCACGTAGGTGACAAACGTTGGAGCTATGCCGGCTCCAGCGCCAACGCCCGCGAAAATCATTCCGTTAGCGATACCACGTTCCTGCGAGGGGATCCATTGCGACACAAATTGGTTCGAAGAGGGATAGATGATGGCTTCTCCGGCGCCCAGCAGAAAACGCACCAGCACGAAGAAGAACACCGCGCCCGCGACTTTGGTCGGCAACGAGGCGGTCAGCGCCGTGAAAATTCCCCACCAGACAACCGCAACGGTAAGCACGCGCCGCGGACCGAACCGGTCGACCAGCCATCCGCCGGGCGTTTGAAACAGCGCGTAGCCCAGCAGAAAAGCGCTGAACACCCAGCCGAGTCGCACCTGGCTGAGGTGATACTCTTCGGCCAAAGAACTCCCGGCAATGGAAATATTCACCCGGTCAAGAAAGGAAATTGCGCTGAGCACGAACAGCCAGAAGACCAGCAGCCAGCGAATGCGAGTCGCTCCAGCACCACTCACGAGAATGCCTCAACAAAGGCGCGGAGCCGGCCACGTCTGCGAGACATTAGATAATCCTCGTTTGCCTGAAAAGTTTCATTGGCTAAGACGCGTGGGCTTTCAGAACGGCCACGACGGCGTCGGCTATAATCTGACCTTCGCCAGGTTGCAGCATGAATGAATTCAGCGAGAGCGCTTCACCCTCTTCGCCGGTGCTCAAGACAATCGCCGGTTTGCCTTTGCGCAGCGCTGCGGAGATCTCCCTGGGAGTCGCGGAAATTCTCTTATCCCAAAGTATTTCCATGTGGGGAACGTGGTTGGCGATATCAGGCACGAAGAACTTGGTCGTAACGCCGGGAACTTTCGAGACCTCGGCGGAAATGAGTTCCAGGCGATGTTGCCATTCTTTGTTGAGAGCATCATGATCTTCCTGCAGATAGCACTCGACCGCTTTGACCATGCCAACAATTTCTTCTTTGCCTACTTTTTGACTGCGGCCGATGGTGTCTTCGTGCGGGCTGTTGTTCAAGAGCGCGTAGCTCACGAGATCCTTGCGGCCGAGCAGTAGTCCGGCGCATTGAGGGCCACGAAGTGCCTTGCCGCCGCTGAAGGCGATCAGGTCGTAACCCATGTAGGCATAGTCCCAAAGATGGGAAACGGGAGGAGCGTCCGCGGCGGCATCAATAAACGTGGGAACGTTGTGCTCTTTGCCCAGTTTTGCCCACTCGTCCACCTTGATCTGTCCGGCGGCATTGGCAAAATTGCTGAAGTGCATCATCGCGGTTTTCTCGTTTATGGCCTTTTGCAAATCGTTGCGGTCCACCACTTCGACCAGCCGGATTCCCGTGGCGCGCAGTTGGTGGTCGAAAGGATTGCGGTGCGATTTTTGGATGATGACTTCCGATTTCATCCCGGTCAGATCAGGGAGTTGCTTGATGAACTGCGGATTGTCCTTGGTGAGGATTCCCGCCAGCCCGGAAAGCATCGCGGCCGCGGCTCCGCAAGTGACCAGCGCGGAATAATCCGGAGGCAGCTTCAACATTTCGGCAATGCGCTTTCCGGCAGCGACTTCCAAGTCCGGAACACTGACGAAATGTTGGCCGGCCAGGGCCATTACCGATTCCACTTCGGGCCGCATCAAGGATCCGCCGAGCACGGTCATGGTTCCCTGGCCGTTGATCACGGTAGTTACGCCGAGTTCTTCATACACGCTGCCGGTTTGACCAAAGCCAGTGATGGCTCCGGCGTGACCAGGTGGAGTGCTAGCGGCCGGTAGTTTCCTTGAGCCGAGAATTACTGCGCTCAGCGAACTGATACCGCTCATGAAACCACGTCGTGTCCATTTCGCGCTGAAGTTCATAGGTTCTCCTTTGCCGATAATTTATTTGCGAACGACTGCGGCGGTGCAGTTGATTTCCACCAGCGACTGACCGGGTAATGCGGCGACAGCTACCGTGGTTCTGGCCGGGCCACCATTCGGGAAGTAGGTCTTGAATACCTTGTTCATACCGTCGTAGTCGTCGATCTTGGTCAGGTACACGGTCAGCTGAAGGATGCTGTCCATCGCGCCGCCGCCGGTTTCTACCAAGGTCTTGACGTTTTCCATCACTTTTTGCGTGTGCGTCTCGATATCAAAAGCAAATTTGCCTTCTGGATCATGCGAATGAGCTCCCTGGCCGGCAATGTAGATCACGCCGTTGTGAATGATGAGCGGCGTGATGAATCCCGTCCCGGCAGGTTTCCCTTCGTAGTTCAGTTTCTGAACGCCGCTCGTCGCTTGCGCGGCGGCCGGGGTCGACCCTGCGAACAAGCCGGCAAAGCCGGTGCCCGCCAGTAAGGATGCGAACTTCCCCGCGAATCCTCTACGAGTGCTGAGTGATGAAAACAAGGTAGCCTCCTCTGTTGAGAATGACTTCAATTCACAAACGAAAACAGTAAACGTCACTTCCTGCGGCGATGGCGACGTGCTGATTTCCATTCACCGAGAAACTCATGGGCGAGGCGCTGATACTCTGGCCGGTATGAAAATGCCATAGCGGAGCGCCGGTGCTGGCGTCCACCGCCTCGAAGGATTCGGCGTCGTCTCCGAAAAAGACCAGGCCACCAGCGGTGGTCATTGTGCCTGCGCTGGAGTGCCCAGCACCCACTTGCGGATATTTCCATGCGGGCTGAGCGCCGGACAGGCCATACGCGAGAAGAATTTTTTTGCCGTTGTCGCCCGGGCTTCGTTTCGCGCCGGTGGCATAGAACGTGCGTCCCGGAACGAATTTTTCAGCGCCGCGAAAATAAATGCTGCAGTTTTCCGACGCCAGAAAATAGAAGAG
>DASXBH010000467.1:0-2521 GCA_036491775.1 Candidatus Acidiferrum sp. | reverse complement strand
GGTGCAGAAGGCGGTGCAGGAGCAGTTGGACAAGTTTTTGCATCTTTGCTTTGGCGTGACGCCATACGAAGGATATGTGGCGTTGGCGGAAAAGCTGAATGCGTTAGCGCCCATCAGCGGGCCGAAGAAGACGTTCTTTATCAACAGCGGGGCTGAAGCGGTGGAGAACGCGGTGAAGATTGCGCGCGCGTACACCAGGCGGCCAGCGGTGATCTGTTTTGAAGATGCGTTTCACGGGCGGACGCTGTTGACCATGTCGCTGACGAGTAAAACGTCGTACAAGGCAGGATTCGCGCCGTTTGTGAATGATGTATACCGGATACCGTATGCCTATTGCTATCGCTGCTCGTATGGGCTGACGTATCCGTCGTGCAAGGTGTCTTGCGCGTCGCATCTTGAGGATGCGTTCAAGAGATTGGTGCCGGCGGATTCGGTCGCGGCGATCATTGCGGAGCCGGTGCTGGGCGAAGGCGGATTCATTGCTCCGCCGAAGGAGTTTTTCCCGATATTGCGGGAGATCTGCAACAAGTACGGGATTGTGTTCATCGCGGACGAGGTGCAATCAGGAATCGGGCGCACCGGAAAAATGTTTGCGATCGAGCATTACGGAGTGGAACCGGACTTGATCACCACGGCGAAATCGCTGGGCGGGGGATTACCGATTGCGGGCGTGACGGGTCGCGCGGAAATTATGGATGCGCCGCATGTTGGCGGATTGGGAAGCACGTTCGCGGGGAATCCGGCATCGTGCGCCGCGGCACTGGCAGCGCTAGAGACGATCGAGCAGGAAGGACTGCTGGCGCGGTCGACGGCGATTGGGAAGAAGTTTGAAGAACGCGCGAAGGGCTGGCAGAAGAAGTGGCCGCTGATCGGGCAGGTACGTGGGTTGGGCGGAATGTGCGCGATCGAGATGGTGCGCGACCGCGAGACCAAGGAACCGGCCGATAAAGAGACCAAAGAACTGGGAAAGTATTGCTACGAGCACGGCCTGATCACAATTTCGGCCGGAACATACAACAACGTGATGCGCATTCTGGTACCGCTGGTGATTACTGACGAGCAGATGGACGAGGCGCTGGACGTGATGGAAGCGGGAATCGGGCACGTGGTGGAGCAGAAGCAGGCAGTGGTTTCGCACGCGTAGAGAAAAATCAGAGACGAGTCGGGTGGCGGCGGGAGTTCGAGCCGCCATTCGCGTTTAAGGACACTGTGTGAACGGGAAACTGAAGGGACAAACGGCGATTGTGACCGGAGCGGGAAGCGCCGAAGGCATCGGGTTCGCGATTGCGAAACGACTGCTGGAAGAAGAGGCGTTGGTGGCGATTACGTCGACCAGCGAGCGCATTCACGAGCGGGCGAAGGAGTTGGACGCGACAGGCGAGAAGGTGTTTTCGTATGTGGCCGACTTGCTGGAAGAGGCGCAGGTTGCGGCGTTTGTGGAGGCAGTGAAGAAGCGCACCGGGCGAATCGAGGTTCTGGTGAACAACGCGGGAATGGCGCAGGGGGGGCGTCAGCCGGGCAGTGGAGCGATTGAGACGTTGAGTTTTGCGGAGTGGCAAAGGCAATTGGGATTGACGTTGCACACGGCGTTTCTGACGACGCGGGCGGTGCTGCCGGTGATGAAGGCGCAGAAGTATGGGCGGATTGTGAATGTGTCGTCGGTGACCGGGCCGCTGGTGAGCAACGCGGATTCGGGAGCGTATGGCGCGGCGAAGGGCGCGATGGATGGAATGATGCGCGCGGTGGCGATTGCCAGTGGTGGCGCGGGCGTGACGATTAATGCGGTGGCGCCGGGATGGATCGCGACGGGATCGTCAACGCCGGAGGAATTGGAGGCAGGGAAATGCACGCCGGTGGGACGACCGGGGAAGCCGGGGGAAGTGGCGGTGGCGGTTTGTTTTCTGGCGTCGCCGGAGGCGTCGTATGTGACGGGGCAGGTGCTGGTGGTGGATGGGGGGAATATTTTGCAGGAAACGAAGAAGAGGTAAGGGCGGAGAAAAGCTTTCGCACAGAGGGTACAGAGATCGGAGCGCAGAGGTCACGGAGGCGCTTGCGACCTGTCTCGAGTTCTGCTGCGGATTAAGTCCAGCGAAAAATTGAGTTCAGGCGTTGACCGGAGGGCGCTGTGGGCTGTGCTATGATGCGCGGCACTGAGTCCGACTGGCTGGGAGGACGAATGGTCACGGTGTCAGCGGCGTTGTCGGTGCGAGCGAGTTTGCCGTGGTCGCAACTGAGCCGGTGGATGAGATTTCCGCTGCTGGGAGTGCTGGCCTGCCTGCTGTTTGTTCCACGTACGATTCCTGCCGAAGATAAAAATCCATTTGCGGGTGATGCAAAAGCAGCGAAGTTGGGCGAATCGCAATTTCGAATTAATTGCGCGTTTTGCCATGGACTGGGCGCGCGCGGCGGTGGACGCGGGCCGGATTTGACGCGGGCGCAGAAGAAACACGGAAGCAGCGACGAAGAAATCTATCGCACGATCAATGACGGAGTGCCGGGAACAGCGATGCCGGCGAATGGA
>DASXBH010000466.1:0-7908 GCA_036491775.1 Candidatus Acidiferrum sp. | reverse complement strand
CTTCCCGCCCGGGTTTTTAGCAGTCAACTTTCTTCAAGGAGAATAGGAATGAACAAAAATCTGAGCAGGATTCTTCTGGTGGCATTTGTTCTGATGTTAAGCGTCGGCGTGGCCCATGCACAGACTAGCAGCACCAGCGGTTCGTCGAAGTCCACAGCTACCAAGTCAGCGCCAGCTTCCACCGATCTGCTGGACATTAATTCCGCGACCAAGGATCAGCTCGACGCCCTGCCGGGTATTGGCTCCGTGTATTCGCAGAAAATTATTGATGGCCGTCCGTACGCCAAGAAGACTGACTTGGTGAAGAAGAAGGTCATTCCGCAGGCCACGTATAACAAGATCAAGGACATGATCATCGCCAAACAGAAGTAACTCGCATATTTGCTTTTGCTGTAAACGGGCTTAAGGAGCGGCGGCCGGTGTGTCGCCGCTCCCACTTTTTTGAGGAGAACGCAAATTCTATGGGATTACTCAGCGAAGTGCTTTCTATGGCTGGTGGCAACGTGCAAGGTGTGCAACCACAGCAGCACGGGACAGCTCTTTCCGCTATCTTGGACTATGTAAACAGTCCACAGGTAGGTGGTATTGCTGGTCTGCAGAAAATGTTTCAGCAGGGCGGACTCGGAGAGGTGTTCAGTTCCTGGCTAAGCAATGGCCAGAATCTTCCTGTTTCAGCCAGCGAACTACAGAACGTGCTGCACAGTCCCGCATTGCAAGCAGCCGCTCAGAAGGCTGGCATTGACCCATCGCAACTCACCGGCGCAATGGCGAGCCTGTTACCGCATCTGATCGACAAGCTGACGCCCAACGGGCACCTTCCCGATTCCGCATCGCTGCAGAATATATTAAAGGGACTTACCTCAGGTCAGCCCTCCTGATCACGCCATAGGTTCCGCTATACCGTCTGAAGTTTCCTAGCATGGAAATTGTGTGCTTTAAGTTGGGAGCGGTTGAGGCGTGCTTGCGATAGAGTTGCACTCCAGTGCACATAGAACTTGCGATGGATTGACGGTATGACGGAGCTTTAGAAAAATATGGGTATGAGTACACCGGCGATTGAGATCGATGGCTTATCGAAGGAATATCCGTTTGGATTTTTAAATTTGAAGAAGAAGCGGTCACTGGAAAACCTCACCATGCAGGTGGAGGCCGGGGAAGTGTTCGGATTTCTAGGGCCGAACGGGGCGGGTAAGTCCACTACGATCAAGCTGTTAATGCGGCTGATATTTCCAACCAGCGGAACAGCGCGAATCCTGGGTAAATCGATCGACGACGAGCGCATGCACGAGCGCATCGGGTATCTCCCGGAGCAGCCATATTTCTACGATTACCTGACGGCAACTGAAGTACTGGAATATTTTGCGCGCTTCCACCAGATGACCGAAGCGGACCGGCACGAGCGTGTAGCAAAGATGCTCAAGAAGGTAGGACTGGAAACGGCGAAGAAGATTCAGTTGCGTAAGTATTCAAAAGGGATGTTGCAACGAGTGGGGTTGGCGCAGGCCATTTTGCACGACCCGGAGGTAGTAGTGCTGGATGAGCCGATGTCCGGTCTCGATCCTCTTGGGCGTCGAGAGGTGAGGGACATTATTTTGGAATTGAAACGAGCGGGGAAAACGGTGTTGTTTTCGACCCATATTTTGACCGACGCGGAGATGCTTTGCGACCGTGTGGGCGTGATTGTCGGTGGGAAGCTGCGTGGAGTAGGTACGCCAGGAGAAATAGTGGGCATACAGACGCAGGGGATGGAGATTTTGTTTGAGCTACACGGCGACGCCAAGAATACGCCGCTATTTTCGCGCGCGATGAAGACTGGAGAACGTTACCGGGTGCAGGTACCAGAAAGCGAACTGTACAGCGCACTCGACGAACTGAAAGCAGCAGGAGCACGGATTCTGTCTGTAGCGCAGATCAAACCGACATTGGAAGAATTCTTCATGAACCTGGTGGAGGCGGATCGAGCGCAGGCCAATGCGATTGACGTGAGCGGAAAATGAAGAATGTACTGACGGTAGCAACGAACACGTTTCGGGAGGCAGTACGAGATCGAGTTTTGTATAACCTGGTATTCTTTGCGCTGCTAATGATGGGCGCGGCGATTCTGGTGGGGCAAATCTCCATCGGGATTCAGGCCAGTGTAATTGTAAGCTTGGGGCTGACGGCGATTTCCGTCGTGGGACTATTCATCGCGATATTCATCGGCGTGGGTCTGGTATCCAAGGAGATGGACAAGCGGACGCTGTACGCGTTGCTGGCTAAGCCGGTGAAGCGCTGGGAATTTCTGCTGGGCAAATTTGTCGGGCTGGTGATGACACTGACCGTAAACACGGCGGCGATGGCGGCTGGACTGTATCTGGCGCTTTGGACAGTGAAGGATTCGTTTGAGAAGAGTGACGTGTACATTCTGGCTGCGGTGTACTTGATTTTGCTGAAACTGGCATTGATTGTAGGACTGGCACTGCTTTTTTCGTGTTTCACAACACCTTTTCTGGCGATTTTGTTCAGTGCGGGCATCTATGTGGCGGGGGTGTTCGCGCAGAATCTGCGAACCATGACCGTGGTCGATTTGAATGCATCGACAATGAAAATGTTACGTGGGATTTCTTACTTGCTACCGAATTTCGAGAATTTCAATGTGATGGGAACAGTGGCGCATGGGGGCGTAGTGCCGGGGGCGCTGATCTTGAACGCCACGTTGTACGCGCTGGTCTATTGCGCGATTGTGTTGACGGGCGCGGCAGCCATTTTTTCCCGGCGGAATTTGAAATGAAAAAGAAATGGTTGGCGGGAATAGGTGTTGCCGCGACAGTACTGTTGGGCCTGACGGCAGTGTGGCATTTGCAGGAGCGCCTGGATGCACAGCGCAAAGCGATCCATGAAGAGCGCGACGAAATGCTGGTGCAATCGCCAAGGTTGATAAAGGCACTGAGCCTTGAATATGCGCCGCTGGCAGGCGCGGTTTACTGGACCAGGGCGGTGCAATATTACGGCGAAAAACATCACGAAATGGACATGAAGCTGCAATTGTTATGGCCACTGCTGGATGTGGCGACGACACTCGATCCAAAACTGCTAGTGGCTTACCGCTTTGGATCGACATTTCTAAGTGATGCCCCGCCGCGAGGAGCTGGGCGGCCGGATTTGGCAGTGAAACTCCTGGAACGCGGTTTGAAGGAGTATCCGGACGAGTGGCATCTCTACCAGGATTTGGGGAACGTCTACTATTTTGACGCTAAGGATTATCCGAAGGCGGCGGCGGCGTTTGCGGAAGGTAGTAAAAATCCGCATTCGCTGATCTGGATGAAAGTGATGGCGGCGAAGATTGCGGCGGATGGGGAGACGCCGGAGACTTCGTACGCGTTGTGGATGGAAGTACTGAACTCCACAAAAGACCCAGACATCACGAAGAACGCGGAACTACATCTGCGGCTGCTGAAGACGGACCTGGATCTGCGTGAGATAAACAGGCTCGCCGACGAGTTCGAAAAGAAGACCGGGCATCGTCCGACGCGAATGAGTGAATTGGCGCAGGCGGGATTTTTGCGTGGGCAACCGCTCGATTCTGCGGGATACCCGTACGTCCTTGGAGAAGGCGGCAAGGCGGAATTGAACCTAAACAGCCCACTGCTTGAAGAGAAGTTGCTAAACAAAAAGTAGTGTTTGCCCACCCTCTATTGGTATCGATTGCAAACTAAATGCGAATTATTCCGACACACAAAGCAAGGTGAGGCGTGGGTCGATTAGGATCTTGTGAGGAGCGGCATCAGTCCGGAAGGAGAACGGTGTTTCATCACCGGAACTGACCACCGTGCCCAGCAGAACAGTACGTCCAGGCGCGGTAGCCGCATAGAGTGGAACGGGCGCAATAAAGGAATGCGGCACACCGGATTGCAGTAATTTTCCACGGATCTGAAATCCTTTGTCGGTGCGACGCGAGGTGAATTCTACTTTGTAGCGAGGAACGCCAGCGCCGCGGACATATTGTTCAAAGAACCACTCCATGGAGCGGCCGCCCTCGAGATCCATGGCGGGAATCATGACGGCTTCTACTTCACGCTGAAAATCAGGAGTTGAGAGCGCCTTTGCAGAGTATTTGGTTACGAGGGTGTGCAGCAGCGCAATGAAACGAGCGTCGGGATTGGTGGCGCCAGGCTGGCGAAGCATTTCGCGAAGCATATGAATGACCCAAGCGCCTTTGGAATAGATGACGGCGTCGTACGCGTCTGGAGATTTGGAAGAGGAGAGGCGGCTGCCCATGATGAGCGGGCCCACATCGGCCGGCGAAAGATCTTCATTAATGATTTTGGTGAGGAGGCGCTGACGGTGGCGTTCGAGCCAAAGGTGCAGAGTGCGATCTGGATTTTTTTGTGAATCGGCGAAGAGAATGGCTAGATAAGCGGCAATGGACTCGTCAATCCACTGATCGCGATAGCTGGACCACCCAACCACATTACCCCACCACTGATGAGCGACTTCGTGAACCGGAACTATGTCTGTGAAGAGTTGCTGACCGCTGGCAGTGAGCCCGGCGCGCTCCTGAGCTTCCTGTGGCATGAAAGAGAACGTGGAGAGATAAACCAAGCCGGGCCAGCCCTGACCGAAGGTCCCAGGAATCTGTGAAACGCCGAGATGCTTGAAGGGAAATGGACCGCTGAAACGTTCGTAAAAACGTACCGAAGCGTCAATTTCTTTGGCCAGCGTTTTGAGCGCATCGGCGGGGTTCGGCGGCATCGGTGATGAATCCATGTGGTATGAACGGTCTCCCATAGGAAGCCGGATGGAGGGATCAAAGGTCGGTGTGTAGAGACGCAGGCGATCGAGAATGGCTTCTTCGAGTTGGTGATTGGCGTAGACATCGATGATGCGATTTTCAGAAACGATGGACGAGGTCACATACTCGCCAAGATTGAAGCCAGCCTCGGGAACGGGTTGATCGGTCTTCCAGTGGCCAATAAAGGAATCGCCGGCCTCCTGTTCATCTAGTTTGCTGCCGGTCGCGACGAGGCGGAGATGCTTGGGCCAATGAAGCGTCATGTCGTAAAGAGCAAATTCGGACGCATCCCCGAAATGGGGATACCAGCTCTCGCGTGAGCCCACGTAGAGAACATTGTTGCCGGCGTTCTCGATCACATTGCCGCGATACTTGAAGCGCAGAGAGAAGAGCTGTCCTACCCGAGGCGCTTCGGGAAGAAAAATACAAAGTGAATCATTGCCTTTAGCGCGGAGATCTTGATCGGTGATGCCTTCATTCTGAAAAAAAGGAAGAGACTCGCCGGTGGAGAGAGAAACAGACTCGACTTTCAGTGCGCGAGCAAGCTGAATGAACAAGATGTGTTCGCCGCCAGTGAGTGCGCGGAAATCGACGGAGGTATCGGCATCGAGACTGTTGTCGGGGCGAATAGTGGTGTCAATGTGGTAGTGGAGCGCGTCGAATTGAATTTTGGGAGGAGAGAAAGCGGCTGTGGCGTAGGCCGTCCAGACGTCGTAATAGGTGAGTTTGTTGATGACGCGAGGCTGACCAAGGAGGAAATTTTCGTCGCGCATATCGTCGAGCAGGACGTCGAACGGCCCGGTGGTCAGGCCGTCGATGCCAGCGTGGAAAAAGTGGCGGGGATTGGCGGAATATTTTTCGAAAAGGATGCGCAGGGAATGCGAAGGATTGAGTCGTTGCAGGTGATTGTGCCATAGCTCGGTAAATGCCGTGTCGGGTGCAGGCTGGAGTTCGGCCGATTTGAATTGGGCGAGCAGATCCTGAGCGGTGTCATCCGTGAAACGGACGTAGGCGGAAACAAATTGTTGGTCGAGCACCGGAGAGCCGAGAAAGCGAGCCATTTGTTGCTTTTCAGAGGGATCGCGGGGCAGGGCGAGAGCATGGCCAAGTCCAGAGAAAACGAAGCCAGTGATATGTCCCTCAAAAGGTTGATAGAAGGCCAGCCTGCCTTCTTCAAATGTAAGGACGGAGTCGGAACGGCGGAGTTCGATGCGGTCTTTGGGCGCTATGCGGTAGACGGCCTGGGAGTCGAGTTGAAGAGCAGTGAGAGAAGCCAAGAGTTCGCGCGGAGAGGGATCGCTGGAAGAACAGACAGTGGGAAGGAGAAAAAGCAAAGTAAAGAAAACCAGGCGGGCCCTCATAGGAGAAGAAGTGTAGTCATATTCGGCATGCGGGGACAAGGGCAAGTCAGTCAGGAAAGTTTTTGGGGCGTAAGATGAAACGATGCGCGTACGGCGTTTGATGAAGAAGAGTGGGTGGTGGATAGTCGCGGCAACCGTGTGCGCGGGGCTGCCAGGGCCGGCCCTGGCGGACAAGATTGTGTTGAAAAATGGACGGCAGATATTGGCGTATAGCGTGGTGGAAGAAGGGGACAAGGTCAGGTATGAGACGGCGGCGGGACAACTGACGATTCCCAAATCTATTGTTGATCACATTGAAAAGGGCGGCCTGATGCCGGGTATGGAGTCTCCTGCCGCGGCGGCGGCGAATTTGGGCATAGGTCCGCCAGTGAAGGAGCCGACAGCGGCGGCCGCGGAGATGGACAAGAATGCCGTCCACGATGGAGCCATCGACCGCGAGTACATTGCGAAAGTCGAAGGTGAAGCGAGAAGTGGGGTCGCTGGAGGAAACGAACGCGCGGGATTAGCGCACCATGCGGCGGCGCAGTTTGAAGTGTCTCATGGGGAAATGGCCCGGGCGATGAATGAAGAGCGCTCGGCGTTGGGATATCTTCCCGACAATCCGGTGCTACTGGTTGATTTGTCATACATGTATCTGCGGCAGAGCGAATTCAAAGAGTCGCTGGCCTATCTGGATAAGGCGAAACGAATCGCGCCGAAGAATGCGGATGTGTACAAGCTGGCGGGCTGGGCTTATTACGGAATGAACCGACCGGACCTGGCGGTGATTGAATGGCGGAAGGCTCTGGAGTTGCGACCGGATGGTGAGGTGCAGTCGGCACTGCTGAAAGCGGAGCGAGACAAGAAGGAAGAAGAGAGTTACCGGGAGAATGAGAGTGCGCACTTTCAGCTGAAATACAGTGGCGCCGCAGAACCGGCGTTGGCGCGCGAGGTGCTCCATACCTTGGAAGGGCATTTTAGTCAGATTGAGTCAGAGCTGAACTACACACCACCAGAGCCGATTGGCGTGGTGCTGTACACGCAGGATGCGTTTTCCGATATTACGCGAGCGCCGAAGTGGGTAGGGGCGCTAAATGACGGAAGGATTCGCGTGCCGGTGCAAGGATTGGCGGGCGTAAACGCGGAACTATCGCGAGTATTGCGCCATGAATTGACGCACAGCTTTGTGCAGCAGAAGACGCACGGACGTGCGCCGACATGGATGCAGGAAGGGTTGGCGCAATGGATGGAGGGAAAACGAAGCGACGAGAACGCCGGTGTACTGGTGCAGATTTACGAGCAGGGGCAAGCCGCATCGCTCGGAAAATTGGAAGGGTCGTGGATGGGGTTGCCGGATGAGGTGGTGCACTACGCGTATGCATGGGGGTTGGCGAATGTGGAGTACCTCGTGGAAACGCAGGGGATGACGGATATGGAACGGATTATGGATCGGGTAGGGGCGGGAAGTACGCCGGAGGAGGCGCTGCATGAAGTGGTGCGGGATGATTATGGTGATTTGATGGCGGCGACAATCGGATACTTGAAGAAGAGATATGCGAAGTAGGAACGAAAGTAACGTAAGACAAGCGAAAAGCAATACCGCAAAGGCCTTGAGGTCCGCAGAGGACGCGGAGAAATCAGCAAGAGGCCAGTAACGCGGCCAGGAGAGCGGCGCGCTCTGGTAGAGATTTGGTTAGGATGTGTTCGTGTGTGGCGTGGGCGCCGTCGCCTACTGCGCCTAGTCCGTCGAGAGTAGGGATGCCCAGGGCAGCGGTGAAATTGCCATCGGAGCCGCCA
>DASXBH010000465.1:0-11477 GCA_036491775.1 Candidatus Acidiferrum sp. | reverse complement strand
TAAGACGGGTATCTCGACCATAGATCGGTGAGGTCGCAATGTTGAAGTGCTGGCGCAGAAATGCGCTTGTGGTTGTCGTCACTCTACTCGCTGCGTGCGGCGTGGCTATGGGCCAATCGAACGCCACGGTAGAAGGTACGGTTCTCGATCCCTCTGGAAGCAGTGTCTCGGGTGCCTCGGTCGAAATTCACAATGCGGTTAGCCGTTTCTCCCAGAAAGCCCAAACCGATACCAACGGCAAATTCAAATTTACTAACATTCCTTTCGACCCCTATCACCTGATCGTCAAAGCCAAGGGTTTCAGCGATTATTCGCAGGAAGTCGACGTAAAGTCGCAAGTCGGCGCCAGTCTGGAGATCAACCTGAAAGTAACCGCCGTCGCGGAGACGGTTACGGTGGAAGCAGGAGCGGGCGAACTCCTCGAAACCTCTTCCAGTTCGCACGTGGATGTGGGCCGCGAGTTGATTGAGAAAATGCCCACCGAAGGTTCCTCCAGCGGCTTGAGCCTGGTAATTGAACAATCTTCGCCCGCAGTTGTCGCGGATTCGAATGGTTCGTTTCATCCGCTCGGAGAGCACGCCGACGTAAGTTATAGCGTTGACGGTCAGTCCATCACCGATCAGCAGAGCAAAACATTTGCGAATCAATTACCAGTCGATGCCGTCCAGTCCATGGAAGCCATTTCCGGCGTTGCGCCTGCGGAGTTCGGCGACAAAACTAGTCTGGTCGTCCGAGTCACCACTCGCTCCGGTCTCGGTGTCACCAAACCCACCGGCAGCGTCACATTTGATTACGGCTCCTTTGGCACCGCCACGGCCGATGCCAACGTTGCTTTTGGTGGCGACAAATGGGGCGACTTCTTGGCCGTTAACGGCCTGCAGAGCGGCCGCTTTCTGGACTCGCCGGAATTCTTTCCCATTCACGACAGAGGCAACGCTGAGAGCGTCTTCGATCGCTTCGACTTCCAGGCCAATCCGCGAGACACGTGGCATCTCAATCTCGGTTACACCCGCTCCTGGTTTCAAATCCCGAACACCGTCGATCAGCAACTGACTGCGCAGGATCAGCGGCAGTTCATGCGCACATTCAACTTTGCGCCCAGCTGGACACGCACCATCAGTCCAGCCAAGCTTCTCAACGTGAGTGCCTACGTGCGTCAGGATCGCGTGAACTATTATCCCAGTGCCAATCCCTTCGACGATCAACCCGCCACGCTGCAGCAGTCACGCCGTCTGACAGCCACCGGCGCCCACGTGGACTACTCCTACGCCAAGGGCCACCACAATGCCAAGTTCGGCGTGGAATATGGCTACTGGGCCTTGTCCGAGGAATTCGCCTTTGGGATCACCAGCCCGACGTACAACGCGATATGCCAGAACGCCATCGACGGCACACCGTACGCCGGACTAACACCAACCGACCCCGCTCTGTGCGCCGCCGCAGGCACACCCACAAATCCGCTGATTCCCAATCCAAGCTTTTCTTCCGGGTTGCTGCCGTACGACCTGACTCGCGGTGGCACGCTGTTCCATTTCAATGGAACGCACGGCATCAATGAAGGCGCGTTGTATGCCCAGGATGAGATCACGCTGGGAAACTGGTCGCTTAGCCTCGGAGTTCGTGGTGACCTGTATCGCGGCATCTCCACCGGCCAAGACCTGGAACCACGCCTGGGTGCTTCCTACAACGTCAAGAAGACCCATACCGTCCTGCGCCTCGGCTACGGCCGCTTCTTTGAAACGCCCTACAATGAAAATTTGATTCTTTCGAGTTCCACGGGTGCGGGCGGACTCACCACCGGCGCCTTTGGCGAAGCACCGATCCAACCGGGCAAGCGCAATGAATACACCGCCGGATTTCAGCAGGCCCTCGGTAGATATCTAGTAGTCGACGGCCAATACTTCTGGAAGTACACCAACAACGCCTACGACTTCGATGTGCTCTTCAATACGCCGCTCGCCTTTCCCATTCAATGGCGTAAATCCAAGATTGATGGCTTTGGCATACGGGTGACCATGCCGGACTGGCATGGCCTCAGTGCCTATAGCGTCCTCGGTCACACCCGCGCCCGTTTCTTCGGCCCGGAAACCGGCGGAATCATCTTCAATTCCCCTGTCGACGTCAGCGTCTTCCGCATCGACCACGACCAGGCTTTCCAGCAGACCACTCACCTGCAGTATCAGCCATTCAAGCGCTCACCTTGGGTCGGCGCAACGTGGCGATATGACAGCGGGCAAGTTGCCGGCGCCGTGCCCGATTATGCGACGGCACTCACGTTCACCGGTGATGAGCAAGCGGCCATCGGACTTTTCTGCGGCAACACCTTCGCCACGTTTACTGCCCCGCTCCGGAGCTGCGCGCCAGGCCTCGCGCAAGGCGCTACCCGCGTCGTTATACCCGCACCGGGCGCGTTTAATCCAGACACCCATCCGGCGCGCGTCGCCTCGCGAAACACACTCGATCTTGGCGTAGGCATCGACGACATTTTCCATCACGACCGCTACAAGTGGAGCGCCAAGCTCACCGTCACGAATCTGACCAATGACGTTGCGCTCTACAATTTCCTTTCTACCTTTAGCGGAACGCACTTCCTGCCTCCCCGCACCTTCACCGGCGAACTTGGTTTCCACTTTTAAATCCTCCAGGCCGGCGTTGGCCGTTTAGAAATTTTGGCGCTCCCTTCCCCCGCTCCGAATGGACGCCGCCTGCAACTCAGGCGATAATATCAACCGGAGCGGTACTTCGAGGCAGGTGTGGTAGCGAAAGCCGTTTGAACCGTAACGAATCTCTGGGGTGCTGCGGATAGTTAGCTTGTGTGCATGGCCTGACCCGTTGGCGGGTCGCAAGACTCGCCAACGGGTTAGGAAAGCCTAATAGCTGGCTCGTGGTGCCCACCTATTTCAGAGGTTCACGGCCTAGCTTCCCACGGCTAAGCAGTCCGCTCCATTTCTTTAAGCAGGTAACCCAAAGACAGATATGCGTGCGCTTTTCATTGGTGACATTGTAGGTTCGCCCGGCCGGCGCATCGTCGAAGAGCGTCTGCGCGACCTCGTCCAGCAACGCCAAATTGACCTGGTCATTGCCAATGGCGAGAACTCCGCATCGGGCTTCGGCATCACCCCACGTATCGCGGAAGAGCTCTTCGACCTGGGCATCGAAGTACTCACCGGTGGCAATCACAGTTGGGACCGCAAAGAAATTATGGAGTACATGCCGCACCAACCGCGGCTGCTGCGTCCCGCGAATTTCGCCGACAACACGCCAGGCAGCGGGCTGTACGTCGGCACCGCCAGGAGTGGCGTGAAGTTCGCCGTTCTGAATCTGCAGGGACGCGTTTTCCTCGCTTCGAATGATGATCCCTTCAAAAAAGCTGATGCCGAACTCGCCAAAATTCCAGCCGAAATCGATTTTGTTCTGGTGGACATTCACGCCGAAACCACCAGCGAAAAGATTGCCCTGGGCTGGTATCTCGATGGCCGCGTGACCGCCGTCGTAGGTACCCATACCCACGTGACCACCGCTGACGAACACGTCCTGCCAAATGGCACCGCCTACATAACCGACGTTGGCATGAGCGGGCCGCACGACGGCGTGATCGGCATGGACCGGCAAGGCATCATCAAGAAATTCCTGGATGGCTTGCCGGCCCGCTTTGAAGTGGCCACCGGAGATGTCCAGATGAACGCCGTATTAATCGATACCGGAGATGACCCCTCTCGCAACGACGCCGGCCGCCTGCGCGCCCGCAGTATCGAGCGTCTGCGTCTCCGCGCCGACTAGCACCGGGAACTTCTTGCCAATCCACGGGGAACTTCTCTTCAGGCAGTCCAGGTTGTAAGCACCGGCAACCCTCTCACACGAACTCTTGGTGCATTGCTTACACACTCAAGTTCTGGAGGGCAACCTGGACGCCCCCACTACAATCAGACTCACCATGCGAATACAGCTTAGGAGCTTTCTTGGTGCCACACTCGCCTTGTGCTTGGGCGCCTTCGCCCTTATCGCTAGGCCTGCTCCCGTCGATGATGACCTGATGGCGCAGCGTCGTGTCTTTCCGGGTATTGGCCCGGGCTTGCGCGCCGTAAAACGGGGCGCGGACGGCAAGTATTACATCCTGGCGTCACCAAACGTCGGCGTCGCTGTTTTCGATCCCGCTGGTAAGCTGCTAACTGTCATTGGCGCCACACCCGCTGATGCTTCCCCCGCGAACAAGACAGCGCCAGTCCACCCTCAAATCACCTTCGGCGAGGATTGCGACGTCGACAAGCAAGGCAACATCTACGTAGCGGACCGTGGCTCAAACTTGATCAACATTCTCTCGCCCGAAGGGAAGTTGCTCCGCTCCATCACCGTCAATAGTCCCATTTCCGTTGCCGCTCTACCCGAAGGCGAAGTGGCCGTCACCACCTTTCGTCAGACGCAACTCGTTACAGTCTTCGCCGCGGATGGTCGCATCGCACGGGAATTTGGCACCAAGGAAGAACTCGCCACCCGCGAGGACCTCAATCGCTACCTGAATCTCGGCCACATCATGTCGGACCCGCAAGGCCACATCTATTACGGCTACACCTACCTTCCCGAGCCGCTGGTGCGCCAATACGATCGCTTTGGCTACGGCGGCCTCGATTTTGAATTCACTGGCCTGGACGCTTATCCGGAAGCGCAAGCGCTGCGCAGGGAAATTGTGCGCCAGGAAAAGCGCGAAGATGCGCCCTCGTTTCATCCGGTGCTCACCGCATTTGGTGTTGATCCCGTGAGCGGCGACGTATGGATGGCCCTGCACAACACGCTGCTTCATTTCGACAAGGATGGCAACCGCCGGTCCGAGTATCAGATCTATACTAAAGACGGCGCGCGGCTCGAAGCCAACGTGATTCTCGTCGAAGAAAATCGCTTGCTCATCGGTTCCGACCCGCTCGGCGTCTACGAATTTCTTCGTCCCGACCGCAATCACTGAAAAGTAGTTTGAGATTTCCTCAGGCAGCCATGCACCGAATTGGTGCACTCCGGTAAATCGTCACAAAAAATTCACATAAATTTCCTGATATTCTTTCGCTTTTCTTCTCACTTGCACAATTTCTGTGCTTGTGGAAAAGTTGTGCATGGGATGTGAACGGCGCTACACCCCTTCGCACACTTTTCGCTTGCTCCATCGGGTGCAGTGCGGGAGAATCCATCCAGTTTTGAGGCAGTGGAACGTGGTCTACAATTCATAACGGACCGCGCGGAACCACAGGGGCACAAAACTTTTCGTTCCAGCGCGGGCAAGAACTACAAAGCTTGAAGCTTTAGCAATCATTCGCTTTCCACAGTTTATCCACACCTGTGGAAATAGCATAGGATTTGGTTTTCCATTACGATGACCACTGCAACTCAAATTATTCGCGAAAGCGAAACGCAGAATGTCTGGGACCGGTTCCTGGACCTGATCAAATCCAGAGTCAGCATTAATACCTACTCCACTTGGTTTCAGCCCACCCGCCTCAATCGGGCTGAGGGCGAACTACTGTACGTGCAAATTCCCAGCACCGTGTTCCGACAGGTCCTGACTCGCACCTACGGCGAAATCGTCAAAGCCGTTTTCCATCAGATGGGAACGCCCAACACCAAAGTGCAGTACGTCTGCACCGAGGAAGAGCCCGTTCAGGCCGCTCCCGCGATTTCCAGCGTTAAGCAATCCAAACTGGACTTCGAAAGCTCCGATCACCAACTGAATCCGCGTTACACCTTCGAAAGCTTCGTCGTCGGCAAGTCCAACGAGTTTGCGCATGCCGCATCACGTGCCGTCGCCGAACAACCGTCGAAGTCTTACAACCCGCTCTTCCTGTATGGCGGCGTTGGCATGGGCAAAACCCACTTAATGCATGCCATCGGTCACCTGATTAAGAAACGTAATCCCGCAACCCGGCTCAGCTATGTGAGCGCGGAGAAGTTCACGATCGAGGTCATCAATTCGCTGCGCTTCGATCGTATGATTACCTTCCGCGACCGGTTTCATACCGTCGACGTGCTTCTGGTGGATGACATCCAGTTCATCGCTGGCAAGGAACGCACCCAGGAAGAATTCTTCCACACCTTCAATGCTCTGTACGAACAGCAAAAGCAAATCGTCATTTCGTCCGACTGCCTTCCCAAAGACATCAACTCCATCGAAGAACGGCTACGTTCGCGTTTCGAGTGGGGCCTGATTGCCGACATTCAACCGCCGGATCTGGAAACCAAGATCGCCATCCTTCAGAAGAAGGCGGAAAACGATCGTTTCCATCTTCCCGACGAAGTAGCCGAATACATCGCACGAGCCATCAAGTCGAACGTTCGTGAGTTGGAAGGCGCTTTGACCCGTTTGATGGCTTACGCTTCGCTGACGGGCACCGTGGTGTCTCTGGCAACCGCTCAGCAAGTGCTTCGCAACATCATCGCGTCCCAGGAAAAGCGCGTCACCATTGATCTCATCCAGAAACGCGTCAGCGAGCATTTTAATCTGCGTGAGCAAGATCTCAAGATTCGCAGCAACACCCGCGCGATTGCTTTCCCGCGGCAAGTTGCCATGTACATCGTGAAGCAGCTCACCACCGCCTCGCTTCCGGAGATCGGCAGGCAGTTCGGTGGCAAGCATCACACTACGGTGCTTCACTCCATCAACAAGATCGAAGAATTGCGCCGCTCCGATAAGGAATTGAATCGCACCATCACCCGCTTGATGGATGCGCTTCAATAAATTCTTCAAAATCCTAACCAGCCACATCAAGTTTTGACGACCCACGAGCATATCGTGGGTCTTTTTTATCGCGCAGGATTGCCCCGCACTTCACCAAGGACGTACTGCGCCGTCCCAGCCCAGGAATTTCCCGTGAATCTCCTTGGGGTCGCCGGCCAGGATTTTGCGCATGCCGCTGATGCTCTGCTCTGGCGTGAGCTGCGCGTTCGGACCACCCATATCCGTTTTTACCCACCCTGGATCGAAGATCACTACGCTCGCGCCCCGCGGCCCGAGTTCCTTCGCCAGCACCAACATGCCCATGTTCAACGCCGTTTTGCTGGTGCGGTATTGATACGCCGTGCCTCCGGCCAAGCCCCCGCTCTGCACTGCGCGCAAGGAACTCATACCCGTCGAAATTGTCGCTATCTGTTTTCGCTCGCTTGCCAGAACGTTTTCAAGCAGCGCCTCGGTCACGCGGAAAGTTCCGAATAGATTCACTTCCAACGCTTCGCGCCACCCATCGTAGTCCATTTGCCCGATTGTCTGGCCTTCGCGTGGATATGTTCCAGCATTGTTGATCAGCACATCGACAGGTCTGCCGTTTAGTTTGCCGGCCAAATCCTGTACCGATTCTTCATCCGCGATGTCCACTGCATGCAGGGAAATATTCTTGTGTGCTGCCGCCAGCCCCTTCAACTCTTTCGCACTATGCGGATCACGCGCAGCCGCCAGAACTTCCCAGCCATCCGCGGCGTATTGCCGGACAAACTCCAATCCCAAGCCTCGATTCGAACCCGTCACCAAAACCGTTGCCATTTTCTTTCGCTCCTTACCCTCTCCTAGAAATTGCGCGCGGTACTCCAACGCGTTGCGTAAATTTTGTGGAAATGCAGTTCTGGGCGCTGTCGATTGGATGCCGGACGAATTCGATTGTCACCTGCAGGCCATGTGGGGAATGTGTGTAGAACCCGTGGGAATGCTGCGGACGAATTGTTGACGAGTGTGTGCCACACCGGGTGTTCTGCCCCTCGCGACCAAAATATCCGAAAATGTGCGACGAAATCCTCTGAACACCTGTCACACAAAATGTAGGCAGAGATTCGCTCCGGGCACTTTTCCACCAATGCACAGCGCTCATCACAACAACAAGGGACTTTTCTAATTTTTTACGGATTGAATCCTTGTGATGTTGATTGTTGTTGTGAATATCATCCCCATCGCGCCGCATCACAGTGCATAGCACCTTTTTGCACCGCCCAACCTATTTCCACAGCCATTTCGCACCTTCCGCACTTTTCTCTGGGCTGAAAAACGAGTACAGTACGCTAGCGGGTAAACTACACGGGGGAATAAATGACCGCACCGGGAACCGCACGCGAGGAACTTCAGACGATGGAATTCAGCGTAACTAAATCGGCGCTCCTCAATGAACTCTCCACTACCCAGGGTGTCGTGGAACGCAAGACGACCATTCCCATCCTCTCCAATCTTTTGGTCGAGGCGAAGGGCAGCCGTCTGACCATCACCGCGACCGACTTGGAGCTCAGCATTCGCACCTCTTGCGAGGCCAAGGTCAAAAAAGAGGGCGCGGGCACTATTCCCGCCAAGAAACTCCTCGAACTCGTCCGCCTGCTTCCCGAAGGCGAAATCAAATTTAAGCTTCTCGAAAATCATTGGGTCGAAATCGTTAGCGACAAAAAGAAGTACAAACTCGTCGGCATGGCCAAGGAAAATTTTCCTGCGTTGCCGGCCATGCCGCACACCCTGGTGAAAATCTCTGCCTCCGTTCTGGAAAGCCTGATTTCCAAGACCAAGTTCGCCATCTCGATGGAAGAGTCGCGGTACACGTTGAATGGTGGCTTGTTGATCTTGAAACCCGACACGCTCTCAATGGTTGCTACCGATGGCCACCGCCTGGCTCTTGCCGAAACCGATCAAAAGCTAGCAGGCCTCAATGGCGAAGTTCGCGTTCTAATCCCCAAAAAAGCCATGGACGAAGTCGAGAAACTTTCCGCCGCGGCGGGCTCGGACGCCAGCCTCGAATTTGCAAAAGACGAAAGCCATTTGTTTTTCCAGGTTGGTCATCGCCTGCTGATTTCGCGAATTCTTACCGGGCAATTTCCCAACTACGAAGCCGTCTTGCCGCGTGAAAACAATAAAACCGTGGTCCTTGAGCGTACGGAATTGAGCGATGCGGTCCGCCGCGTTTCGCAGTTAGCAGATCAGCGGTCTCACGCCGTTAAGTTGGCGGTGTCCACCGAAGGCGTGGAAATTTCCGCGTCCAGTCCGGAATACGGCGAAGCGAAAGAAAATATCGACAAGGATTACAAAGGCGATCCCATTTCCATCGGATTTAATTCCAGTTACATGCTGGATTTTCTCGCCGCCGCCGCCGATGGCCCGATCAGCATCGAGCTAAAAGACGAACAATCGGCAGGTCAGATGCGGCCCCTTGCCGACGACAGTTATCGCTATCGCTACATCATTATGCCCATGCGCATCTGATGTAATTGGGGTATCTGGCGAGGTTTCATTTTTCGCCCAGCCGTCGTCCCAGACAAGCTCGTAAGTTATTTAAAATATTGGCGTTAATTATCCACAGGGCGTTGTCTCGCGCTTGAGAAAATACCCCGCTTCCAGTACAATTACAGTGTTGCCGATTCGCTTTAAGTTCCTCCAAATCGGCACGTCCGCCAGCGTCAGTGATACCCGTTTTCGCCCTGCGCCAGGGGCGGGTTAGCAAGCGCTGGAGAACATAAGTCTTCGCCATGTCCCGGATCGCGGGATGGGATGAAGCGGGAACCCTACGAGTTTCGATCAGCGTAACGATCGCGGCCAAAGGGTGAGGCGACGAATGGGGAATCAATCACGCCTTTCCTAGCTTCGCAAAAATTCAGTTAAGCCGCATCGTCGGTAACCTCGAACGCGTCGAGGATTGTTCCGCAAGGTGCGATAGCCGCAGGTCTGTACCCTGCAACCCGCAGCGCGGGCTCAGGGCAAGGGAGAACAAATGGGCGATAAAGAAACAGTTCCGGTGAAGACCGGTCATCAATACGATGCCAAATCGATTAAGGTTCTCGGCGGTCTGGAAGCTGTCCGCCTGCGCCCGGCAATGTACATCGGCTCCACTGGTGAGATGGGTTTGCATCACCTGGTTTGGGAAGTCGTCGACAACTCCGTTGACGAAGCCATGGGTGGCTACGCGGACGAAGTGAACGTCACCGTCCACGCCGATAATTCCGTAACCGTAGTCGACAATGGTCGCGGCATTCCAGTCGATATGCACGCCACCGAAAAGCGGCCCGCCGCCGAAGTAGTGCTCACCGTTCTCCATGCTGGCGGAAAGTTCGACAGCGAGACATACAAAGTTTCTGGCGGCTTGCACGGTGTCGGTGTTTCCGTCGTCAACGCGCTCTCTGATTGGCTGGAACTGGAAATCCAGCGCGATGGCGCTGTGTGGGAACAGACCTATGAAAAGGGCAAGCCCACTTCAAAGCTGAAACAAACCGGCAAAACCCGCAAAACCGGGACAAAAGTTACCTTCCATCCCGATCCATCCATTTTCGAAAAGACCGTATTTAGTTACGACACGCTGGCCACTCGTCTGCGCGAATACGCTTTTCTCAACAAGGGTCTTAAAGTCACTCTGAACGACGAGCGTGCCGAGAAGAGCGCGGAGTTTCGCTTCACCGGCGGCATCGCCGAATTTGTGAAGCACCTCAATCGTGGCAAGACCACCCTTCACGATTCGCCCATCTACATGGAAGGCAAAAAGGGCAACGTCGAGATGGAAATCGCCCTCCAGTACAACGACACCTACGGCGAGAACGTGTTTGCCTTCGCCAACACCATCAACACTGTCGATGGCGGCACGCACCTCTCTGGTTTCCGCTCCGGCCTCACCCGCACCATCAACAACTTCGCTTCCAATGCGGGCATGCTCAAGGAACAGAAAGACGAGGTCAGCATTTCTGGCGATGATGTTCGCGAAGGACTCGTCGCGGTGGTCAGCGTACGTTTGCCCCAGCCGCAATTCGAAGGGCAGACCAAAGGCAAACTCAATAGCGACATCAAGGGCGACGTCGAACAACTCGTGAACGAAAAGCTTGGCGAATGGTTCGACAAGCATTCCACTGTCGCTCGCCGCATCATCGGCAAGTGTATCGACGCCGCCCGCGCGCGCGAAGCTGCCCGCAAGGCCCGCGAACTGACCCGCCGCAAGTCAGCCATGGATTCCAGTGGCCTGCCTGGCAAACTCGCTGACTGCCAGGAGCGCGATCCTTCCCGCTGCGAACTGTTTGTGGTCGAGGGCGAATCCGCCGGCGGCTCCGCCAAAATGGGCCGCGATCGTAAGTATCAGGCGATTCTGCCTCTCAAGGGCAAAATCTTGAACGTCGAAAAAGCTCGTTACGACAAGATGCTGGGCCACGAAGAAATTCGCGCCATCATCACCGCCCTCGGCACCGGCATCGGCAAGGACGATTTCGATGCTGGCAAACTTCGCTATCACAAAATTATTCTCATGACTGACGCCGACGTCGACGGTTCGCACATCCGCACGCTGTTGCTGACCTTCTTTTTCCGCCACATGAAAGAGTTGATCGAACGCGGCCACGTCTATATCGCGCAGCCGCCGCTGTATCGCGTCAAGCGCGGTAAGACCGAGCGCTACATTCGCGATGACCGCGATTTCGCGCGCGAATTGATGAAGCGTGCCACCGAAGATCACATCGTAAAGGCCAAAGAAGGCGTCAATCTGGAAGGCTCTCACCTTACT
>DASXBH010000464.1:0-4683 GCA_036491775.1 Candidatus Acidiferrum sp. | reverse complement strand
ATCGCGACGCTCAGGGAATTGCCGGTGCGATCGTTGCCGATGTGCGGAAACGTGGTGATCGTGCCCTTTCCCATTGGACAAAAAGATTGGATGGGACAGACCTGCAAAAGCAGGGCATGTGGATTTCCAAGCGCGAGTTCGCCGCCGCAAGGAAACACGTCAGCCCGCAATTCTTGGGTGCCTTGGCTCACGCTGCCGCAAACGTTCGGCGTGTGGCCGCGAGACAGATGCCGCAGGAATGGACACTGCATGTAGAAACTGGCGTGAAAGTAGCCCAGATGGTGCGTCCCATTGAGACTATCGGTTGTTACATTCCTGGCGGACGATTCGCGCTGGTGTCGACTTTGATCATGACGGTTGTGCCGGCGCAGGTGGCGGGAGTGAAGCAGATCATTGCCGTATGCCCGCATCCCAATGACGAACTGATGGCCACCGCGGAAATGCTGGGAATAAAGCGAGTAGCGCGAATCGGTGGCGCTCAGGCCATTGCTGCTCTGGCGTATGGCACGCGTCTCATACCGCGCGTTGATAAGATTTTTGGTCCGGGGAATCGCTACGTGACGGCGGCGAAGCAGTTGGTCAGTTCCGACTGTGCGATTGACTTGCCTGCGGGACCGACCGAAGCGGTAGTGCTCGCCGACGGAGGAAACCCGAAGTTCATCGCTGCTGATTTGTTGGCGCAGGCGGAACATGCTCCTGATGCGGGGAGTTACCTGGTGACGACGTCTGCTGAATTCGCGCTATGCGTGCAGGGGGAAGTTCTTGCCCAGCTGAAAACGCTGCGCGGCAATAATCCGGCGCAAATTTCCATGGCAAAAACAGGCGCTATTCTTCTGGCTTCCACGTGGGACGCGGCGGTGAGTTTCGTGAACCGTTTTGCGCCAGAGCATTTGAGCCTGCCAGAAGCGGATGAGGCGACGCTTCAGCGTATAACGGCGAGTGGGACAGTTTTTGTCGGGCCGCTCAGCGCGCAACCGTTTGGAGATTACGCTAGCGGCAGCAATCATGTTTTGCCAACAGGTGGATGGGCGCGACGCCGTGGGGGACTTTCCGCCGCGGACTTTGTGAAGTGCATCAGCGTGCAGACCGTCGAAGCAGCAGGATTCGCGCGATTGGCGGACGATGTTCAAACCCTGGCACACGCGGAAGGCCTACATGCTCACGCGAATGCGATTGAGGTGCGCCGGTGAAGGTGACACTTCCAGTGCGCAAGGCTATTTTGGATCGCCGAACTTATGAAGCGCCCGCGGAAGGCCGTTTTGGCAAAGTGCGCCTTGATTTCAACGAGAACACTACCGGCTGCAGTCCCGCGGTACGCAAAGCGCTCGCTCGGCTTTCCAGTAAAGAATTAGCCATGTATCCGGAGTACGAAGCGAGAACACGCGCGTTGGCGCGATACTTTCGCGTTCGGCCGGATGAGTTGGCATTGACCAACGGCGGTGACGACGCACTGCGCGTGTTCTTCGATACGTTTGTCGAGCCCGGAAGCCATATTCTGATTTGCGAGCCCACCTTCCCCATGTATCGCTATTACGCGGAGATTGCCGGCGTTCGGGTAGACGTCGTTCGTTACACGCCGCAAATGGAATTACCGCTCGATGATATCTTGTCGAGACTCCGAAAAAAGCCGCGCGTTTTCTTTCTAGCGAACCCCAACAATCCAACCGGAACTCTCGCCTCCAAAAAAGACATCGCCAGGATTCTTCAATGCGCTCCGAGTACCGTGGTGGTGATGGACGAGGCGTATGCTGATTTTTCGGGGCTTACCTTTGTTCCCTGGATTCGGAAGTACCCGCAACTGTTTATCGCGCGTACGTTTTCCAAGGCGGCCGGCTTAGCTTCGCTTCGTTTAGGCGCGGTGATTGCGCAACGTGACTCTCTGGCACTCGTTCGCCGGGCGATGCCGCCGTTTCCTGTTAATTTGGCAGCGTTGGTTGCGGCTGCAGCTGCGATCGGGGAAGGAAAGACGATTGTTCGCTACGTGCGGGACGTGAAACGCTTGCGCTCGTGGCTGACCGCAGAACTGAGGCGGCGTGGGGTGCGGGTTTTTCCGAGTGCCGGCAACTTCGTGCTCGCCGATTTTGGCGAGAGTGGGCCGCCACTCTTTCGCGCGTTGGAAAAACACAACATTCTGGTGCGCGAGCGCAGCAAAGACATCGGTTCCGGTTTTGCCCGCATTTCTATCGGCACCCAGTCCGAACTCGGCAAGATTCTGCGACTGTTTGATGCTGGTCGATAGGATACTCATGGCCAGATCCGCCACAATCCGCCGCAAAACGAAAGAAACGCAGATCGAGCTGCGACTGAAGCTCGATGGACGGGGAACTTCTGACGTTTCTACGGGTATTCGTTTTCTTGATCACATGCTGGATCTGGTTGCGCGGCATGGTGGATTCAATCTGTTCCTGCGCGCCATGGGCGACCTCGACATCGATCAACATCACACTGTAGAAGATGTCGGCATCGCGCTCGGCGAGGCAATCACCGCCGCCCTGGGAAATAAGCGCGGCATTCTGCGTGCCGGATATTTTCTGATGCCGATGGACGAAACGCTGGCCGCAGCGGCCGTCGATCTGGGCGGTCGACCTTTTTGCGTAGTGACTGCTCGGTTTAATTCGAAACGCGTCGGCGACTTGCAAACCGAACTGGTCGAAGATTTTTTTCAAGGCTTCGCACAATCTGCCCGGGCCAATGTGCACTTGCGCGTTCTGTATGGCCGTTCTTCGCATCATCAAGTTGAGGCAATCTTCAAAGCGTTCGCGCGTGCGCTACGATTTGCGGTGTCCAGAGACAAGCGGCTTCGCGATGTGCTCCCCAGCACCAAGGAATTGCTGTGATCGTTACGCTAATCGATTATGGAGCGGGGAATGTCACTTCGGTGGCGCGAGCGCTTCGCCGCCTAGATGTTGGAGTCTCGGTTACAAACTCGCCTGCAGAAATTGCCGAAGCTCTCTGTCTGATTCTCCCTGGCGTTGGTCATTGTGCAGCTCTCGTTACCGCGCTGGATAAGCACAATTTGCGGCGGCCGATTCTCGCGGCCGTCTCTCGCGAGGTTCCATTTCTGGGAATTTGCCTTGGTTTACAGGTATTTTACACGGCGAGCGCCGAAGCACCTGATTTGCCCGGGCTTTGCCTTTTCCCGGGTCGCGTGTCGCTCTTGCCAAGCACGGTGAAACTTCCACATATGGGATGGAATCAATTGCACGCCAAACGCGAAAGCCGTTTACTGCAAGGAATTTCGCCTGACGCACATTTCTATTTTGCACACTCTTATGCCGCAGCTCACAGCGGCGAAGAGGCCGTTGCCACCTGCGAACACGGCACCGAATTCACGGCTGTCCTGGAGCGCAACAATTTGTTTGGCGTGCAATTTCATCCGGAGAAAAGTGGCGGGCCGGGCGCCCAACTGCTACAGAACTTTTTGAAGGTGGCCGCGTGAGCCTCGCCCACCGCATTATCCCCTGTCTGGATACGGATGGCGTACGTGTCGTCAAGGGTGTCCATTTCGAGGGCTTACGTGATGCCGGCGACCCCGTCGCGCTCGCCGCTCGCTACAACGCAGAGGGCGCCGACGAACTGGTCGTGCTGGACATCGCGGCATCCCGAGACAATCGCCCCACATTTCTTGACACCATCCGCCGAGTCGCCGAGCAACTTGCCATTCCGCTGAGTGCCGGCGGCGGCATTCGGTCGCTCGAAGATGCGCGAGGCGTGGTGCGCGCTGGAGCAGACAAAGTCACAGTAAACACGTCGGCGGTCGAACGGCCGGAATTGATCAGCGAGCTTTCGCGTGAATTTGGCGCACAAGCGGTGGTGCTTGCGATTGATGCGAAACGTAAAACGACGGGACGCTGGGGAGTTCGCGTGCGCGGCGGTCGGGGAGAGACAACGCTGGATGTGCAAACCTGGGCGCAACGCGGCGTTGAAATGGGCGCGGGAGAAATCCTGCTTACCTCGATGGATCGTGATGGCACCCAATCCGGCTTTGACATCGAATTGACCTCCACGATCAGCCAGACTGTGAACGTTCCAGTCATTGCGTCCGGCGGGGCCAGGGTCTCGCAGCACTTTCTCGATGTCTTTCATGAAGGTGCGGCAGACGCGGCGCTCGCTGCTTCCATTTTCCACGACAACACCCAATCCATTCGCGGACTGAAACTTTTTCTTCAACAGAACAACATTGCGGTGCGGCTGCCGTGCTGATTCCCTGTATCGATTTGCAGGGTGGTCAAGCGGTGCAACTTGTTCATGGGCGCCGGCGTGAGCTCGCTATCTCGGACGTCATGGGTCTGCTGAAACGCTTCGGCCATTATCAGTGGCTGCATGTCATCGATCTGGATGCTGCGTTGCGTAAGGGTCAAAACAATCGGCTGGTCAAGGAGCTTTGTGTCCGAGCGCGACGTGAGTATGCGATGAAGGTCCGCGTTGGTGGCGGCATTCGAACCCTGCGTCGGGCGGAGGCTCTGGTCGCGTTGGGAGTCACGCACGTCATTGTCGGAAGCGCGGCATTTCGAGACGGAAAGCCAAACGATGCTTTCTTGAGGAAGCTTGCTGCGAGTATCGGTAAAAAACATATCGTCATCGCACTCGATACCGCCAAGGGCCGGGTCGTAGTTCGCGGCTGGCGCGAAGCGCTGACAGTCGCTCCCATGGAAGTCATGCCAGCGCTCGAAAATTATTGTG
>DASXBH010000463.1:0-6081 GCA_036491775.1 Candidatus Acidiferrum sp. | reverse complement strand
TCTTTCCACGGGTCACCATAGGCGTGATAGCCATTGCGTTCCCAAAACCCGAGCCGATCGTGGTCCAGAAGCATGAAGCCTCGCACCCATTTCACACTTT
Source organism: Candidatus Acidiferrum sp. (assembly GCA_036491775.1). GTDB lineage: Bacteria > Acidobacteriota > Terriglobia > Acidiferrales > UBA7541 > Acidiferrum. Next base: position 5,981 of record DASXBH010000463.1, on the reverse strand, counting down.
TCCAGGCGTAAAGGTGTGGAACAACAAGGCGCAGCGGACCTCCATGCTCAGCCGCCAACGGTTCACCATCATGATCGAAGGCAAAGAGAACTTCCGGTCTTTGCAGATCTTTCAGCGGAATGTTCGATGTGTATCCTTCGTCAGCAAGGACCAGCACAAACTCCGCACCAGGCTTCAGCTTCACGCAATCCAGCACGTCCACGAAGCGCACCCCTTTCCAACGATTGTCCAGGCGGCTCCACCGCGTTACGCAATGAAAATCAGAGGTAACTTCCACTTCCGGCAGCGCGCGAAATTCGTTCCAGGACAACCGTAAAGGCTCTTCAACAAGTCCGCTGATCTTAAAATCCCACTTTGCCGGATCGAAGTGCGGAATATTGCCGTAATGCAGCACCGGCCACTTGATGGTGAGAGATTGGCCGGGCGGCAATCGACCCTCAGCCCGCGCTTGCTTCTCTTTTTCTCTACGACCGCCGTCGCCGCCTAACAAAGCCATTCAACAATTCCCCTGCCATTAGAGTAACGAAAATAACCAAAGTTTCATGCAAGTTGTGGAACCCTCTGCATTCGCTTACGTCGACCGTCGACCCCGCCAATCAGGCTATTTGAGCTCATCGCCACTCAACGCCGGCTTCGCTTTCCATATGTTATTCTTTTGCCATGCCCGCACAAATTCTGGACGGCTTAATAATTCGCGATCAAATCTTCACCGAGCTCAAGCAAGAAGTCGCGCGCCTTCAGGCCCAAGGAGTACGTCCGGGCTTGGCTGCGGTTCTCGTCGGCGAAAACGCCGCATCGCAGCTTTACGTGAAAAGCAAGATCGCAGCGTGCGAGCAATTAGGAATGGCCAGTTGGTTGCACACCCCGCCAGCAACTGCATCCACGGAATACATGCTGCAACTCATCGCCGACCTGAACGCCGATAACGATGTGGACGGAATCCTGGTGCAGCTTCCTTTACCTTCACAAATCGATTCGAAGCGCGTACTGGAAGCCGTCGATCCGGCGAAAGATGTAGATGGTTTTCATCCCGTCAATTTGGGAAGACTGGTTAGCAATCGTCCCGGCCTCGTAGCCTGCACGCCCGCGGGTTGCATGGAAATTTTGCGCCGGTACAAAATTCCGATTGAAGGCGCTAACGCCGTGGTGTTGGGTCGCAGCGATATTGTTGGCAAGCCAATGGCCCTACTGCTGATGCATGCGAACGCCACCGTTACGATTTGCCATTCGAAGACGCGAGATCTGCCAGAGCTAGTCCGCGGCGCCGATATCGTAGTCGCCGCGATGGGCAAGGCTGGCTACGTGCAAGCGGACTGGATTCGCCCGGGCGCTGCAGTAATCGATGTCGGCACAAATAAGGTTACTGACGCCGCAGAGGCCGAACGACTTCTGAAGAATTTTCCTGAGCGGCTGGAAAAGTTTCGGACAAAGGGCAATGTGCTAGTAGGTGACGTTCATCCAGACGCCGTGCAAACTGCGGGTTTTCTTACGTCGGTGCCGGGCGGCGTGGGCCCAATGACCATCGCCATGCTCATGAGCAACACCGCGAAAGCGGCCAAGCTCCGGCGCCTTCCGGTTGCCGCTCAAGCCGGAGCACGGTGAAGCGCAGGTGCTGCGCATTGGACTTACCGGCGGGATCGCCAGTGGTAAGAGCGCCGTGGCTGCAATTCTGCGGGATATGGGATTTTACGTGCTGGATGCCGATTCCCTTTCCCACAAATTGATGGAACCGGGGCAACCCGCGTATGACGAAATCCTGCGGAAGTTTGGTGCTGATCTAACAACAGCCGGCCAGCGCATCGATCGAAATAAATTAGCCGCCATCGTATTTGCTGATCCCTTGAAGCTGGCTGCCCTGAACGCAATCCTGCACCCGCGTGTAGAGCAGATGATTGCGCGGCAGTTTGAGACGTGGGAACACAGCGGTGTGCGAGACGCTGCGTTTGTCGAGGCTGCGCTACTAGTCGAAGCGGGGATGACGAAGAAGTTGGACGGGCTAGTGGTAGCGTGGTGCGAACCGGAACAACAGTTGGAACGCCTGCGCGCGCGCGGAATGAACGAGATAGAAGCCAAGCGACGAATTGCAGCGCAACTGCCGCTTAATGAAAAACTGCAGCACGCCTCCGACTCCATCAACTGTTCGGGCACCATTGAGGAAACGCGAGTGCAGGTGCAGGCTCTGGCTTCCAAAATCCGGAACAGTTCCAAGCCTTCTTACTAGGCACGTCAGCGCTCCGCAAATTGCGTATACAATAGAACCACTAAGGACTATAGAGGTAAGACGCAGATGAAAAGCGCAGTACGTTCGAGCAGTAGCCGTTTACTGTTGGTAGCCCTGATCATGGTCCTGGGCGCCTTTTGGGTCGGGGCCCGTTACGGTCCACGCCAGACGGAAAAGGTTGAAGCGCGCCGGCTGGGAGCTCTGCCGAATCCAGGAACCAGAAACACTGGCGATCACAACGATTCGTTGACGGAAGATGAATCCATCAACGTTCGCATTTACCACGAGGCATCTCCGGCCGTTGCCAATATTCTCACCAAAGCAACGGAATATGATTTTTTTATGGATCCCGTGCCAGTGGAAGGAGCCGGATCTGGTTTCCTGATCGATCCAAAGGGCTACATTCTGACGAACTATCACGTGGTAGCTGGAGCGCAAACGATTGAAGTCGTTCTCGGCGACCAACAACGCTACCCCGCAAAATTTATCGGCGCCGACCAGCGCAACGACGTGGCGTTGATCAAGATCGACCCGAAAGGCAAACAGCTCGCCTCCCTGCCTTTGGGCGATTCCTCGACATTGCAAGTAGGACAAAAGGTTCTCGCGATTGGCGATCCGTTTGGATTCCAATCCACGCTTACCACCGGGGTGGTCAGCGCGATTGGCCGCACCGTCCAAACCAGCCAAACCACGTTTATCGACGAGGCTATTCAGACCGATGCGTCCATCAACCGTGGGAATTCGGGCGGTCCGCTGATCAACACCCACGGCGAAGTGATTGGCATCAACTCAGCAATCTACACACCTTCAGGCACGGCGGCCGGTATCGGCTTTGCCATTCCGATCAACAGCGCAAAACTGATTGCCAATGATCTGATGACCGAAGGACGCGTGCGTCGAGCCTACCTCGGCGTGCAAACCGTCCCGGTGGCTGGCTGGCTCGCGGAAGCATTAGATCTACCCGTGCAAGAAGGTTTGCTGGTGGAGCAAACAACCAAGGGCGGCCCCGCTGCCGCAGCAGGAATCCACGGAGGCGACCGCACAGCACAGGCAGGAATGATGCGCCGCATCGTAATTGGCGGCGATGTGATTGTCGGCTTCGAAGGACAAAAAGTAACCAACCAATTCGATATGAACGTGTTGCTGAATCGTAAGCGCCCCGGAGATACAGTTACCATTACAGTTTACCGTGGTGCCAAGAAGATGGATGTCCCGGTGAAACTGGGTGAACGCGAAGGAAATTAGTATTAGCTCCGTAATTTCGTTCGTAACCAAAAGCTAGGCCATCGGAGTCCACGCACGCGCGGAGTTACGGACCGATCTCCGCGCGATAGCGATTCCGTTCTTCTTCCGTTAACGAGAACCACCCCTCCGCGATATCTCGCACGCGTTCTAGCGCCTTCTGCATCTCTTCGTGTTTCTCTTTAATCATCTCCGCGTCAGCGTCCTGCGGCACGTAGATTGGCGGCGCTCCAATAAGAACAGCTCGCGCAAACAAGCCTGGCAACAGAAAATGATCCCAGGTTTTCTCAATGGTCTTCCCACGATCAACGCCGATATGAAACACCGTGATAGGTGCTCCGGTCATACGTGCAAGAAGCACTGGACCCACTTTGGCCACATAACGCGGCCCCCGCGGGCCGTCAATAGTGAACGCACAATCGACGCCTTCCGCAATCCGCTTGGCCATCACTTGCAAACCGCGCAAACCACCGCGGGACGAACTTCCCTGCGCCGTCCCAAATCCCAGTCGTTCGATAACCTTGCGCGTCCACTGCCCATCGAAAGCCGTGGTGTTCATCACCACAATGCCGCGGTTTCGCCCATACCAGGCAATCGGAAGTATCACCCGATGCCAGAAAGCCCAGATGCATGGTTGCTTCCGGGCCCAGATCGCATCAATTCTTCTCTGGCCTAACGTCTCGAAGCGAAGCGTCGGCCCCAACGTGCGAATCACGCTGTACACGATGGCCGCGATAATGGGAATTTGCACGCGGCGTTTCCAAGGAAGCTTGGGCAGTCGCGTATCGTAATGAGGACTGATCGCCTCCCGCGATTCCGGCGTTTCCTGGGTTAGATTTTCGGGAGCTTCCATCTTCATATAGTATAGAGGGCTTGACGTCCCCCCGCCTGTCGAGGAGCGAAAGACTTTTGGTGCCTTCCCGAATATTGTGGCCGAGCCGCGGAATTTGCGCGAGCGTCGCCGTGACTATTGTGGCCGGCGCGCTGTTTTGCTTGCAGGGTACCGCCGCCGCAGATAATACGCCTGCCGGAGACACGGTCGGCGCCATCGAGGGCGAAGCGATCTCCGTCGAAGGCCCCATGAGTGTTGAAGCGGCGAATGGGCAAGTTCGCACTGTACTTCGCAGTGGCAGCAATGTTCACGTGAAGTCGGGCCAGGCCCACATCAACTTGGTCGAAGGCGGGCAGATCGTGATTTGCGGCCCCGCGCATTTTTCTGTGCTGAAATCAGGAAAAGCTCTCACCATCGCTCTCGACTCTGGCACCATTCATGTGAACATCGAGCATGAACCCGCTCTGACTATATACACCCCGCAAATCCAGGCCCGGCCACTTTCTATCGGCACTGGCTCACAGGACCTTCTGGTGGGATTGGATTCGACCGGGGCTATGTGCATCCGCGCGAATAAGGGCGCGATACGCATCGAACAGCAACTCACTGGGCAAAGTGTACTAGTGCCACAAAGTGGCGACGTCTCCCTGGTAAATGGACAACTGGAAACGCTGAATACCTCCACAGGCCGTTGCACCTGCGAGTTGCAACAAGTCTCGAAACCCGCCCCGCCTCCTCTAAACACAGAAGTAAGCCAGTTAGCGACGCCGGAGGAACTAGAAAAACGTGCCGCTGAGAAAAAAGTCGCTCCGCCACCCGCTGTACCGCAATCCACACCCGCTAAGCCAATTACCCCTCCCCGAAGTCAGGAACCTGTCTACCAGGTGTTCATGCCGCCGCTCCAATATGATGCCTCGAAAAAAGTTCAGGCTGAGTACGACCCACAGTTAGTCACGCTGGTGCGCCGCGTTCGTGTTAGGCCTACTCTGATTTTGCAGGGACGCGTCGACGGAGAAGCCGTCGTTACTCAGGCGTCACGAAACCCATCTGCAACCTCGGAAGCTCCGTCGGTTAAGCCAGTCACACCGCCGAAGCCAAACACTCCAACTCTTTGGGAACGGGTGCGCGCCTTTTTCCGCAGCCTCTGGTAGCCAACCTACTGTTTTCACTGTATTTACGGATAATCGACTAAGGTTTCTGGAACCGGGATGAGTGTACTTGGGAACTGTACTATTCAGACCGGTACCAGCTCGGTGGTAGATTAATTTCCGCTATTGGGGTTCCGTTTCGGGAAAATTCAAATCTAGTTTCGCAGGCACGCCCATGCCTAACTTCCAGGGAGACCTTTATCTCGATGCTCGCTCGCAAACGCCTTTCCACAGGGTTGACGTTGCACCTCGTCTACGTTGCGGTTCTCACCGCGTTGCTAGGACTGGCTGGTTGCGGCAGCACGCGTGTCGCCGGCGGTGATTCTCCGTCAGCAGGTAAAATTACAGTAACCATTTCTTCGCTTCCCAATGGTCAAACCGGAAACGCCTACACAGCTACACTTCAAGCTCAGGGCGGAACACTTCCCTATAAATGGTCACTTACATCCGGAACTCTACCGGCCGGCCTCTCGCTGAATGGTGCCACCGGCGTAATCTCTGGCACTCCCACGCAAAGTGTTGCCAACTTATCTTTGTC
>DASXBH010000462.1:0-11250 GCA_036491775.1 Candidatus Acidiferrum sp. | reverse complement strand
TAAAGGAGATCGTATGTCGGCGTACGATCACCGTCAAGCAGGCGCCGAAGCAAAACGACGCGAAGTCCGGCGTAGTTAGGGCGACGAGTCGCAGTGCACGGCAACTCGCCGCCCCGGCGCCACGTCAAGTTCTGCCCGCGTGAGAATAACGCTTCGGTCTACCGGCAAGCTCCGGGGGTGCACCGCTTCTTTGGGAAAGAGCGGATACGGGTTGCCAAGTAGGCGCAGAACCGCATGTCGTGTACGCTAACGTTGGCGGCTATGCTAGCATAGCGGGACCGCGGGAGCTATAGCTTCTTCGCTCAAATTTGGTAGGTCGGCGGACGGTCGTTTGCCTGGATTCTGCACTTCCGCCCGGGTTGGTTGTGGTTTCTCAGGAGGCAACAATGCACTCGCACCGCTGCACGAAACGCGTATCCACTCTCATCGTTGTGCTGACCGCATTGCTGTTTGCCAAGGTACCAGCCTGGGCCCAGGGCACCAACGATGAACCTGCGTATCTGAATCCAGCGCTCCCGATTGGGAAGCGTGTGGAGGACTTGGTGTCCCGCATGACGCTGGAGGAGAAAGCCTCGCAACTCGTGAATCAGGCACGGGCCATTCCGCGCCTGAATATTCCCGCCTACGATTGGTGGAGCGAGTCGCTTCACGGTGTGGCGGTCGACGGAACCACGGAGTTCCCCGAGCCGATCGGCTTGGCGGCGACTTTCGACTCACCCGGCATTCACGAGATGGCCATCGCCATCAGCACGGAAGGGCGCATTAAGCACGCCCAGGATGTCCGCGCCGGTCACAGCAACATGTTTGAAGGGCTGGATTTTTGGGCTCCCAACATCAACATCTTCCGGGATCCGCGCTGGGGCCGCGGCCAGGAAACATACGGAGAAGATCCGTTCCTGACGGCTCGCATGGGCGTTGCCTTCGTCACGGGAATGCAAGGCGACGATCCGCGCTACTACCGCACCATCGCCACGCCGAAGCACTACGCGGTGCACAGCGGGCCGGAGAGCACGCGACACGCGGCCAACGTCACGGTTAGCAAACACGATGAGCTCGATACCTATCTACCAGCGTTTCGCGCGACGATTACCGAAGCGAAAGCGGCCTCCATCATGTGTGCGTACAACAGCATCAATGGACAGCCGGCGTGCGCGAACGACTTCCTACTGGTTGATCAATTGCGCCAAAAGTGGGCATTCCAGGGCTACACAGTCTCCGATTGCGAAGCAGTCCGCAACATCTTCAACGGTCATCACTTTAAGCCGACGCAGGCCGAGGCCTCCGCGGTCAGCCTGAAAACCGGCATGGACAATGAGTGTATAGACTTCACAGCAAAAGTTACCGACGATCACGATTACGCGCCGTACATCGATGCCGTAAAACAGGGCTTCCTGACAGAAGCGGACATCAACACGGCGCTGAAACGTTTGTTCACGGCGCGCATAAAGCTCGGTATGTTCGATCCTCCGGATATGGTTCCATATACAAAAATCGACGAATCGCTTCTCGACGGACCAGCGCATCGCGCCATGGCTCTCAAGCTGGCGAATGAGTCTATCGTTTTGCTGAAAAACGATGGCGTGCTGCCGCTGAAGACCGATGTCACTAAAATCGCAGTCGTTGGACCTCTCGCGGAGCAGACAGCCGTGTTGCTGGGGAACTACAACGGAATTCCAACTCATACCGTTTCTGTACTCGAAGGGCTCAAACAGGAATTTCCCAAAGCGCAACTTATCTTCGCCTCCGGTACGCAATTCCTCAGCAAGAACGCCTCACGTGTTCCTGACAATCTGCTCACAGTAAATAATCAGGCGGGCGTACGCGCTGATTATTACTCCGTTAAAGATATGCTGGCCTTTATGAGTACGGCCGCCAAACAGACTCCGCTCGCGACGCGCAACGAGCCGATGATCGGCATCACTGGCTCGCTGCCGCCCCAGGTCGCGCAAGATTCGTCTTTTGCTGTCAGTTGGGAGGCCACTCTGACTCCCACAGAGGGCGGTGATTATTATTTCGGCTTTCGCGGCGCTGGCTTCTTGCGCGTCTGGCTCGATGGCAAAGTCTTCACCATGTCGTATCGGGGCGACAGCCAAGACGCAAAGCTGGGTCGCGTGCATTTTGAGCCCGGTGTGCCTCGCCCGCTGCGGGTGGACTACGCACCAAAGGCCGGCACGAATGCGCCTGGTGAACTGGTTTGGTCGAAATTCGATCCTCGTCCCTCGGCCGAAGCCACTGCGGCTGCAAGTGCTGCAGACGTAGTCGTAGCGGTGGTCGGCCTTACCAGCGAACTGGAAGGCGAAGAAATGGCCGTGAGCGAAGAAGGATTTAAGGGAGGAGATCGCACCACGCTCGACTTGCCCAAACCAGAGGAGGACTTGCTGGAAGCCATGGCGGCCAGTGGCAAACCGCTGGTTGTCGTGTTGCTGAATGGTAGCGCGCTCAGTGTTAAGTGGAGCAAACAGCACGCCAACGCGATTCTCGAGGCATGGTACCCGGGCGAAGAGGGTGGCACGGCGGTCGCACAGACCCTCGCAGGCATCAATAATCCCGCGGGGCGCTTGCCGCTGACTTTTTACAGCAGTGTGAATGACCTTCCACCCTTCGAGGATTACTCGATGGCGAATCGGACCTACCGCTATTTCAGCGGTACGCCGCTGTACCCTTTCGGCTACGGCCTTAGCTACTCCGAGTTCAAATACAGTAACGTCAAGCTTTCGGTAAAGCGGCTGAATGCTGGTCGGCCGCTTACGGTGCAAGCCGACGTGAGGAATACGAGTAAGCGCGATGGAGACGAGGTCTTGGAGGTCTATCTAACGTACCCGAAAATATCCGGAGCACCGAAGCGTGCTCTTTGCGGTTTCGCGCGGGTACACGTTGCTGCGGGCAAGAGTGAACACGTTCGCCTAACCATCGACCCGCGCAGTCTCAGCCATGTCAACGAAGCTGGCGACCGATTGGTCTCCGCGGGCGCATACAGCCTATCGGTGGGTGGAGGTCAGCCTGGCACGGGAGCTCAAGTGGTGGAGACACCGCTTACGATCAGCGGCGAATCGCGTTTGCCGGAGTGAACTTTAGCTTCCTGGATTTGCGGATGGGCGGCCAGGCCCTTTTCCCGCTTCCCGTTCTTTCTTCTTCTTCAGTTCGCGCACGATAGCAAATTCTTTCTCTGCGTCGGCATTATTGCCTTGCAGTTGGTAAACGCGGCCCAGCCGAAAATGTGCATCGGCTTCCGAAGGATCGAGTTGAATCGCTTGGCGTAGGGCGACCTGTGCCTGGTCATACCGTTTCTGATCCATGAAAATGCGCGCCAAGTCCAAATAAGCGAGCCGGTTGTTAGTTTGTAGCTTGGAGGATTTCTCCAGCAGCGCAACCGCCTTCTCGTACTCGCCGTTTTTCATGGCGATGTCACCAAGATACGCGATGGCTTGCGCATTGTCCGGCACCACTTCCAGCTCGCTCTGGAAGGCGGCAGCGGCCTCGTCGTTGCGAGCCGCCTTCCAATAAAGATAGCCAAGCCCGAAATTCAGATTGGGTTCGCGCGGTGCCAGTTTCACAGCTGTCTCGAATTCGGTGATCGCTTCAGCGGTCTTGCCTTCTTCGTCGAGAGCTTCGCCCATCAGCATGTGAACCGCGGAGGAATCGGGATCTATCTGTTCCAGCTTGCGAAATTCGTCCACCGCGCATTGGTAGTTTTTGGCCAGCCGGCAACTCTGCGCCAGTGTTTGGTGAAGTTCTTTGTTATTAGGCTCGACGCTCACTGCTTTCTGTAAGTACTTCACAGCCTCCGGAAAGCGCTTTGCGCCATAATAACTCAGACCCAGCAGAGTCATAGCTTGCATGCTGTGCGGATCTGCACTCATCGCCGCTTTCAGCGGCGGAATAGCTGTTTCGAAATGACCTTGTTTGAACTCGGCCAATCCCCAGTTGAGCTGCACACTTGGTAAGTTAGGGTCTAACGCGAGGGCCTTGCGGTAGGCTGCAGACGCTTCGGAATATTTCTGTTCATTGGAAAGAACGACGCCCAAGCTTGCAAATGCGGCAGCGTCCCCGGGATTTGCTTTGCTGATCGCACGCCATGCGTCTTCCGCCTCGCCGAGCCTGCCTGCATTCTGCAATGCAATCGCATCCGCCGGCGTCGGCGTTTGGGCACCCGCAAGTTTTGCAGAGATCAGCATTGAAATACCGAATGCTAACCTGCGAATAGCGGTGCGGTGCAACATGGCCCTCCTTAATCTTGCAAACAAGTACGCTCTGACAAAAATAGAGTTACAAGCCCGGCACTGCGCATGGACTACTTGTTTCCAAAAAGGTTTAGATCAACAGAGTCAGCAACCGCTTTGTAGTCGGCGTCCCCAGGATGAAGGTGATCGCCGCTATCAAACGATGTCCCGAGATTCACCCTCTCGCAAGCTCCTATCGCCAAACTCTTCTCTGGATTCTGCGACGTTCGGAGAAGAATCCCAGGTTCCTATCCACTGATTGTCCCGCTGCCGCTTTTTGTGCTCGGTAGGTGTGCCGAACGAATTCGTTGCGCCGAACGCCAGAAGGACTTCGGCCTGAGCAATGGCAATTTTCCAACCTCTTCTCGAAGAGCGGTTCATGAGATAGATACCGTGATTGAGGCGGGATAAATTGTACCGTAGAATCGTCGTTAACCTTAACGTTCCCATTCGCTCGTTATTCGCCTGATTATGAGCAATGTTCTCGTGCCCCGGAGGCCTTCCGTGATTAGCCGCAGCCTGCTTGTTCTACCGCTCCTGTTGATCGTCGCCGCGTTCCGGCCGTATTGCCTTTCACAGGAAAAGCCGGCTCCCCCGGCCGCGACAGCGGCGATCCAGTTTGCATTACAGACCCTTCCCTTTCGTGTGGAGTCTGATGAAACTCCCAAGTTTCCTCACGCTCCCGCTACTATGGCCGGGGGAGTTGCGGTGTTCGACTACAACAGGGATGGCCGGCCGGATATTTTCTTTACTAACGGAGCCAACATCGCGACGCTCAAGAAGGATTCGGCTAAATTCTCAAATCATCTCTACCGCAACGACGGGAACGGCATCTTTACCGACGTGACCAGGGAGGCGGGACTAAGCGGCAGCGGATACGACATGTGCGTGGCGGTCGCCGACTACGATAACGATGGCTATCCGGATCTATTTGTCGGAGGAGTTCATGGCAACACCTTGTATCACAACAATGGGGATGGCACGTTCACTAATGTCACCGCCAAGGCCGGTCTGAATCGTTCTGTGGACCCGCAGTATGGCCCGTTGTGGACGGCCGCCGCCGCATGGGTGGACGTAAATAACGATGGGCTGCTCGATTTGGTGGTCATTAATTATTTGCAATGGAATATAAAAACCGAGCCATTGTGCCCGTTTGCGGGAACCTATGATTATTGCAGTCCGGATCGCTATAAGGGTCAACCCAACCAACTCTTTCTAAATCAAGGGGACGGGACATTTCGGGATGTCTCCGAACAATGGGGTTTGCGCGGCAAGCCGGGAAAAGGGATGGGCGTCGGCATAGCGGATTACGATCTGGATGGACGGCCCGATCTTTTCGTTACCAACGATACTTCGTACAACTACTTGTTCCACAACAGCGGGCACAGTTTCGATGAAGTGGCTTTTCAGCAAGGCGTCGCGCTTGTCGAAGATGGAGGATTTGTCTCGGGAATGGGACTGGATTTTCGCGATTACAACAACGATGGCTATCCCGACATCGTTTTCGTAGCGCTTAACGATCAAACGTTTCCGCTTTTCTTGAATAAAGCCGGCAAGGGATTCGAAGAAGTGACATTTCCCAGCGGCATGCGGCAGCTTTCGCGCAACATGTCTGGATACGGTGTGGGATTTTTTGACTTCGACAACGATGGCTGGAAGGATTTGTTTGTTTCGCGCGGCCACGTGGAGTCGGTTGCGGGCGCGGCATTCGCGGTGGACCAACAAAATACCGTCTTTCGCAATCCCGGAACCAGCGGCAAATGGCAAGCTCTGACTGCCGAAGCGGGCCTTACCTCGTCGCCTCCGTCACGACATCGCGGCTGCGCGTTCGGCGATTTTGACGGCGATGGGCGAGTGGACGTAGTGGTAACGGCGCTCGGTAAGGATGCGGAGATCTGGATGAACCGTTCGCCGCATGCGGGACACTGGCTGGACGTTGCGCTGGAGGGAACGAAAAGTAACCGCGATGGCATCGGCGCCCGTATTAAGGTAGTGACGTCCGCGGGCGCGCAATACAATCATATGACGACGAGCGTTGGCTACGCGTCGTCGAGCGACGGTCCGGTACATTTTGGGCTTGGAGCCGATGCCCAGGCGAGCGTCGTTGAAGTTTACTGGCCGTCAGGCATTGTGCAAACGCTGAAAAACGTGGAATGCGACCGCGTAATTCGAGTCAAAGAAACCATCAACAACTGATACGGAAAATTTTTGCGAGGAACGGAATTCTCTCTCTGGCGCGTCGCTTACTCAAACGGCAAGCGCAATTTCGAGACAGTCGTTACCGAACACCCGTGAGAATATCTACCGTCATCTGGTCCAATCTTTCGTAGGGCAGCCGTTTGCGCAGGATCGCATCCTTGTCGAAAGAGTGGGCTAACAATGCTTCTGCGCTCTTCTTCGAATATTTGCCGGTCGATGGCAGTTGTTTGCCGTCGCGAGACAGTTCATGGAGAAGTGCCTGGATTTCTTTATCAGCGTTCCAGCGCTCAGCCTTTTCCTTCATGATTAAGTAGGTGCGCATGCATCCGCGCGCGAAATCTTTCACGCCTGCGCAGTCTTCGGTGCGATAGGCGTGAGCGTCAAAATGCCGTGGCCCGTCGTATCCCACATCTTCCAAGAACTTTACCAGCCAAAAAGTTCCCTTCAAATTGGCGGAACCGAAGCGCAGGTCTTGGTCGAACCGGCCCGGCATCTGGTCGTTTAAGTCGATGTGAAACAGTTTGCCCGATTCCCAGGCTTGTGCCACTCCGTGGACGAAATTTAGTCCCGACATTTGCTCATGCGCCATCTCTGGATTCACGCCAACCATTTCCGGATGGTCGAGCGTAGAAATAAATCCCAGATAATGTCCGGTGGTAGCCATATAAAGGTCACCGCGAGGCTCGTTGGGCTTGGCTTCTAGCGCAAAGCGCATGCCGTACTTTTTGTCGACATTGTATTCACAGAGGTAGTTCACCGCTTCGCGCAAACGCTTTATGGCTTCATCGGGACGGCGGCAGGCGTCAGTCTCTACACCCTCGCGTCCTCCCCACAGAACGAAGATTTTGGCGCCGAGCTCCGCTCCCAGGTCCATCGCACGCATGGTTTTCTGGATTGCGTAGGCGCGTACTTCCGGATCATTCGCGGTAAAGGCGCCATCGCGGAAGACGGGATGAAAGAACAATGAGACCGTCGCCATTGGGACGGTGATTCCGCCCTCCTGGCACGCCCGCTGAAACTTCCGGACAATCGCGTCGCACTCTGCTTGGGTAGCATCGATTGGGACCAGGTCGTTATCGTGTAGGTTCACGCCCCATGCCCCAATTTCGGAGAGAATGCCCACCACTTCTTCCGGCGACATCACCGGGCGAACGAAATCCCCAAAGGGATCCCGCCCACGATTCGCTAGGGTCCACAGACCGAACGAGAACTTATGCTCTGGCTTGGGCTGGTACGTTCCATTGCTACTCATGGCCTTCTCCTCACCGAGTGCGCGGATACTTGCGAGAACGAAAGTTCAAGCTTGGATGAGTTCGATTGATTCGGAGGCACGGCGGCGACGATAGAGGAGCAAGTCTCACGACAGGGACGACGAGCGTCCCGGAAAAAGACGCAGACCTGCGGCGCATGAGACATATTCCTCGACGAAACGCCTCGCGCGAAAACGAACCCGTTACAAGCCAGACGTGTACGTTAACGACTCCCCACATAGTATCATCTGCTCGATGCATTTCAATGAAGCAAATCCCGAATCTTTACGAGGACCTTTCAAGGTGCGCCCTGGCCTTACGCCAGGCTTTCTGGCAGTTCGGCATGCAATGCCGGCCTTTGCCGTGGGCTGCAAGCCGTAGGCTAAGGATCGCGTAAAATAACGCGTAGAGCTGCCTGCAGACTCAGCATGCGAGCGGCTTGAATTTGTGACCACGAGCGCTGGACGCAGACGAATACCCGTTCCCGTGCTCGCTGTAACGGAGCAACCTGGCATAGAATAGGCAGAGCTAGCCATGGCCAAGCAGAGACGCGGCATTCACCTCATTGCGGATATGGCCCAGGTTTCCATCGGTACGGTGGATCGGGCACTTCATGGTCGTAACGGCATCAACGAAGCCACCCGGCAGCGTATCCTCAATATCGCCCGACAGATTGGATATACGCCAAATTTGGCGGCCCGTGCGTTGTCCGTTGCGCGCGCCAGCGCCAAAATCGGAGTCTGCATTCCCCGCGAAATTCACTTTTTCTACGATCAGCTTTGGAACGGCGTCTTGGAAGAGGCCACGCGTGCTTCCCAATTAGGCATCGAGTTCATCAATCGGCCGGTGCAGAGCCTCGGCGAAGGCGACAGCGAGGCTTTCAAGGAACTCATGGTTAGCGGCGTGGACGGAATCATTCTTACCGCGGGGAATCCGAAAGTTCTTCGCCCGCTTATCGACGAAGCCGAGTCCAAAGGCATTCATGTGGTTTGTGTTTCCACGGATGCACCTGAGAGCAGCCGTTCCAGCGTCGTGTATGTGGACCCCTATCTAAACGGATGCTTGGCCGGGGAGTTGATGGGCAAGTTTGTGCCGGCCGGCTCGAAGGTAGCGGTGCTCGCCGGCATGTTGATGGCGGAAGATCATCGCCGAAAGTCGGAAGGCTTCGCGCAGACTTTTCCCAAACACTGTCCGGGCGGCAAAATCGCCGCGGTGATTGAAGGCCACGAAGACGAAGACGAAACCTTCCAGAAGACTTTCGACTTGCTCCGCCGCATTCCTGCGCTCGCCGGCATTTACGTCAATACGGTGAACTGCATGCCGGTTTGCAGAGCGCTCGGTGCTCGAAATCTAGGTGGAAAAGTGAAACTTATTACGACCGACCTCTTCATGGAAATGGCCCCTTATTTAAGAAAAGGCACGATCGCCGCATCGATCTACCAGCAGCCACATCGCCAGGGACAAATCGCCGTCCGCCTCATGGTGGATAAATTGGTCTCCAAGGTGGATTTTCCACCCTCGGTGCGCCTGAGTCCGGGCGTCGTCATGTCTTCAAATTTCCACCTCTTTCGAGAGATCCGAATGAACGAGTCGAAACTCGGCGATAGCACCAGACTCGAAATCTCTGCGAGCTCTCCCGCCCAAACCACCTGAATTTGGACGAGTGATGCTCGAAGCCATGCAGTTGCACCGTGCGGATTTGCCGAAGCAAACGGTCTGTGCAACCTTTTCGCTATAAGAAGAAGGGCGCCAGAGAACCGTCCTCCTCCGGGTTGCACAAACGTTGCGCAGCAAGCTCCAAACAGGATGTCTTGCACCAAAATAGGGCAGCTCGTTCGACCATACGTCTGTGCGCCGAACGTCGCCCGTCCCAGAAATCAAGATGATTCGGTTGTCTGTGCTGCTGGAAGTTGCTGAAATCGCCTCACAGACTAAGGGTTCACTGGCTGGATCATTTCGGCGTCGCAAGGCACCGCTCTTGATAGAATCTGGCTCGGTGCTAACTCACCTTCATTGTTTAATCAATTGGGAAGCCTGGACGGCGATTGGGACGGTCTCACTCGCCGTCATCGCTAGTGTCACCGCCCTCTACGCCAGACAACAACTGAACGATTTCCGTAGAGAATCGAGAATCGCGCACCTTATTTCGCTCGTGGACCAGGTATTACCGTTCAAGATGTTGCGAGGTGACTCCGCGGTTGGAAACTAGCCAAAGCCTGGGTCTCATTCTCAAAGGTTGGAATAGCATCTAGCAACCGAAACACACTCAACACCTTCAGCACTCGCCCCCGTGGTGAAAGCAATTTCAAATCGCCATCGAGACGCTTTAGGGAGACGTATGCTTCTACGATGATGCTGACGCCGGAACTGTCTAGGTGGGTTAGGTTCTCCAGGTTGAGCAACAGTTTGCGCTTACTCTTTGCCACCAAGTCGCGTAGATACTTACCGAACAATGCACTCTCTCCGTGGTCCATGGTCGATCGCCCTCGAAGATCCACGACACTAACATCGCCACAGTCTCGGATTGAGATTTGAAGACCCTCGGCAGACTCTCGTCTCACATTTACTGTAGGTTGTCGCTGACACATACAATCAACAGATGTATATGAGCCTGCATCGGTGACATCCCTGTCAAAGCCGGGCACGATTGAGAGAATGCGCGATTACCATTTCGCTTCGCAATCTGCGTAACTGTTATGGCTGTTCAGTTCTTGGCGACATGGCGGTTCGCATGCCATTCATTGACAATGTCCGCGGGCCTAATCCTCGGTAGACCATTGCTCTGCCGCCTTTTGTTTTCACACCTGATTTCATCCAGATAAAGTACGTTCAACGCGGCGGCGAGGTGTTTGTCGATTTCACACTTACTGTCAGTTGATTCCATCTTCGGGTAAAGAAAGTCCAGATCGCTGAAACATTTTTCTTCGAGACTCATACGTCTTCCTCAGATGCCAATCGATGGCGCAAGTCGGTTGAGGATTTGCACCTGTTACTTAGACTGCAAAAAGCGCAGCCGACGCTGTCTCGAAGTTGTCACTACTCTGTTATTTGTTTCCCGGCGCGATCCGTTGGATGCATCGTCTAACGGTTTCATATCCATTGTGTCCTGGGAAAATCTGTTTGGTAGGAAGAAGCGGGAGGGATAGAGTACGCCAAGCGGGGACCGGGTCGAAATCGTCTGTGAGGCTCACGGCGTATGGCTCCTAGCAGAGCACCGAAAAGGCTCAGGCGTGGTATTCACGCCGCTAAACTTTTGCCGGGGGGAGTCCGCTGCGAGAAATATCCCGGTATGCGATACATCCATTCAGTGTTTGTTAATTTGTCTTTCGGAGTTCGTTCACAAGTTTCTTCGCTTCGCTGATTCTTTCTTTATAAAATAGCGGACTTATCAGAACTACCGCTGATCCTAAGTGCACACGCTGCTTGCAGTTCTTCGTTGATAGGAACTGTTTCTTAGAGTCGTCCATCGCCCTCTCCTGTTCGATTCCCATCGACGCGCTTTATCAGCCGTTAGTCTGCGTACACGCTTACTGCGATTCGGTCGCGAGGATACCTGCTGCGGTTGTACAGGTAATACCCGT
>DASXBH010000461.1:0-5321 GCA_036491775.1 Candidatus Acidiferrum sp. | reverse complement strand
CGCGAAGGCTGGATTCCGCTAGTCGATGCCACTGAACTCGAAGGTCGTCCCGCCGTCGAGATTCATTTCACCGTTTGGCTTGAGCCCACCGGCAGCGAAGTTGTCTTCGCGCCATTTCGCCCGCTCGCCTTGCGTGGCAATTTCTCTGCGGAAGGCGGCAATTACGATGGCGAGGTGCGCCACAGCTACCTTTCTCACGATCCCTCCGCGTCCATCTTTAACCCCGCTCACAAGTACGCCGCTATCCGCTACGACGGCATCTCCGTCCTGCCCGTCGCACGCCCAATGGACGCGCGCAACGCCAGCACCAATTACCCTACAGATATTCGCGACACCTATCTCCAGCTCCCTGCGCCGCTCGATCCGCGCATCTCCCAGCTCGCCCGCCGGATCACCGCCTCCGCAGATTCTCCTTTAGACAAATCCATCGCGCTCGAATCCTATCTGCGAGGCAATTTCGCGTACACCTTGAATCTCACCGGCAAGCCGGGCAAAGATCCTCTCGCCCATTTTCTCTTCGAAGTGAAAGCCGGCCACTGCGAATATTTCGCCTCGGCCATGGCTGTTATGCTCCGCACTCTCAAAATTCCCGCCCGCGTCGTGAATGGGTTTCTACCAGGTGAGTACAACGACGTTGCCGGCGACTACATCGTTCATGCCAGCGATGCGCATAGTTGGGTTGAAGCCTATTTTCCGGGCTTCGGTTGGCTCGTTTTCGATCCCACTCCGCCGGCCAACGACTCCTCACTCGGCCTTTTGTCGCGCCTCTCCATGTATATCGATTGGTTCCAACTGAACTGGAACGAGTGGGTTATCAATTACGATTTCACTCACCAGCTCGTTTTGGCGCAGAATGTTCGGCGCAATTCCGCCGATTGGACCGAAGCGCTGCGCACCAAGTTTCGCAATCTCGAAGCGCATCTCATGGGCAAGCTCACCACCTGGCAAGGCTCCCACAATAATTTACGCGTCGTTTTCCCCGCGGCGCTGGTTCTACTGCTCTTCCTTTTGCGTTTCGATTGGATTCGGAAATTTTTCCTGTGGCTTTCACTTCAGTGGCAGGTGAACTCCGCTGCAGCCGCCGGCAACAGTCCTCAACTTGCGTCCCGCCTCTATTCTGAACTTCTCCGGCTGCTCGAAAAACGCGGCTATTCTCGCCCTTCCACCCAAACGCCCCGCGAGTTTGCCTCCTCTTCCGCACTACAACCTGAACTTGTTCCCGCAGTCGCGGAATTCACCGAACTCTACGCACAAGCTCGTTTTGGCGGCAAGCCCTGCGACTCACTACGCTTACGTTCTCTCCTGGATCAAGTCCGCGCTGCTCCCCGTTCCCGCCGAGCTTCCAACTAAGCATGCTAAAATAGGGGAATTGCGTGAAGGCGCATTTCGCTCCGTATGACTAAAGTTGGTTTTATCTCTCTTGGCTGCCCGAAGAATCTCGTCGATAGCGAGGTTATGATGGGCATTCTCGCGCGCGAAGGCTACGAACTTACCCCCCGCGCCGATGACGCCGAAATCCTGGTTGTGAACACTTGCAGCTTCATCGAAGCCGCGCAGAAAGAATCTGTGGACGCCATTCTCGAAATGGCCGAACACAAGAAATTCGGCGCCGCGAAAAAACTAATTGTCGCTGGCTGCCTCGTTGAACGCTATCGGGATCAAATACTTGAACAGGTTCCCGAAGTCGATGCTGTCGTCGGCACTGGTGAAGTCGAACGCATCATCGAAGCCGTCGAGGGCGACCTTCGCGTCCTGCCGGCCCAGCCCCCGGCGTTTCTCTACCACGATCTCACGCCGCGCATTCTCACCACCCCGAAGCATCAGGCTTATATCAAAATTGCCGAGGGCTGCGATCATCCCTGCACCTTCTGCATCATTCCGCAACTACGCGGCACCTTCCGCAGCCGCCGATTCGAATCCGTCGTCCGCGAAGCGGAAAATCTCGCTGCCGCTGGCACTCGCGAAGTCACCCTCATCGGCCAGGACACCACCTCCTACGGCGAAGACCTCGGACTTCGCGATGGCCTGGCCCAGTTACTCGAAAAGCTCGCGCAAGTCGAAGACCTCCTCTGGGTTCGCTTCCTGTACGCATACCCAAATCGCGTCACACAAAAGCTTCTGGATACAATCGCTGCTCATCCGCGTCTGGCAAAATACGTAGACATGCCGCTGCAGCACGCCAGCCGCAACGTTCTGGCCCGCATGAAGCGCGGCTCCCACGGTGACGCATTTCTTAAAATGCTGGACCGGATGCGCACCACTATTCCCGGCGTCGCCTTACGCACCAGCTTCATCGTCGGTTTCCCCGGCGAAACCGACGCAGATTTCCAGGAGCTTTACGATTTCGTAAAAGCCGCTCAGCTCGATTGGATGGGCGTGTTCGAATACTCCGATGTCGACAACGCTGCCAGTTTCCCCCTCGATGGCAAAATCGACGCCGAAACCATCGCCGATCGCCGCAATCGCTTAATGTCTCTTCAGAAGAAAATTTCCCGGGAGAAGCTCCGTGCCCGCAAAGGCCTCACCTTCTCTGCTCTCGTCGAAGGCCCCTCCAAAGACAATCCATTGGTCTGGGAAGCGCGCCTCGAATCCATGGCGCCCGACATCGATGGCAAGCTTTACCTCACCGACATCGAACTGCCTTCCGGCCAAATCGCCGCGATGGGCGACATCGTCGAAGTACAAATCACCAAGACCGACGCCTACGACCTCATCGGTCGCGTCACAGAAATTCGCACGCCCGCTGCCTTTGCCCAGCAGCCGATGGCAAACATTCCGCCAGCGCCAGTCGAGAAGCTCACGCGCATCTCCACTGGCGCAGCACTTCGCGTTCTAGGATAGAACTCTTGATCCTTACCGGCTTCCTCTCAGCTTGTTCTTGCCGCCGTCGTGGTGGTAAAACTCTCTCTTTGCCATGAAACACATTTGTCCCATTTGCAAACGTCCCACGGATTCCGACCGCGACGCCGATTTCCCGTTCTGCAGTGAACGCTGCCGCCTCCTGGATCTCGGCGCGTGGGCCTCGGAAAAATACGTAGTCTCGGATCCCATTTTCGACGAAGACGGAGAAAATATTCCGGAACGTGAAGACGATTCCAACCGTCACATTCCGCGCGAGGACCAAGACAAGGACGATGACACTATCCACTGAGCCGGTCGCGGCCGCACCCACTGCGCCAAAGCCTCGCTTGGCCTACGCCATCGCCACCGTGTTCGGCATCGGCTACCTTAAACCCGCACCCGGCACCTGGGGTTCGCTGGTTGGTTTGATTCTCGCCATCGTTTCGCATCCGCTAAGCTGGTTTTTCTTCGTCTCAGGCACTCTGCAATTCACCCTGGGATCCGATTCGCATCTCCTGACGAATCCCTACGGCCTGGCATTACTGCTCATTCCCTCTGTCGCCGTGTGGCTCATCGTCGCTCTCCTTGGAGTCCGCGCCAGCACCGAAGTCTCTCAATACTCCGGCATAAAAGATCCGCAATTCGTGGTCGTCGACGAAGTTTCCGGCGTGCATCTCGCACTGATCCTCGGCTTGTTCCCCATAACTGCTCCGGCCACCTTCCTGCATTCCGCCGACGCCAACACCTTCGCCATCTACACCGGCATGAGCCTCCTGAACTGGAAATATCTGCTGGCCGCCTTTCTGCTCTTCCGTTTCTTCGACATCCTCAAGCCCTTCCCCTGCCGCCGCCTTGAAAAGTTGCCCGGAGGCTGGGGTATCATGGCCGACGACTGGATGGCGGGCGTGTACGCTGCCATTTGCTTGCGTCTCGCGTTACACTTTTACTTGCTATGAAATTCGGCCTGGGCTCCTCGGCAGAAAAAAACGGCATTCCCCATATCGACCGTGTCGCGCCCACCGCCGCGCTTCCCGGTGGTGATATCACTTTGTACGGCAGCGGATTTACTTCCCGCCACAATGTGCGCCCGGTTGTCCGCTTCGGCGAAGCAGAGGGGGCGCTCTCGTTGGCCAGCAACAATCGGGTTATCGCCCGCGTTCCTGAAAACGCCAGTGGCAGCACCGTGCAGATTGCGGTCGCGCAATCCGAAAGCCAGCCTTTCCCGGTTTCTCTCGCGTTTCAAATCGCCGACAATCTTCACCCCATCGCCAATCCCGCCGTCGATGCTCTCGGCAATATTTACGTCACTTTCAGCGGCCCACGCGGCCAGCGTGTTCCCGTTTCGCTCTACAAAATCACTTCGAATTACAGCATCAAGCCCTACGTCACCTCGCTCATAAATCCCTCCGGCCTCGCGGTTGGCCCCGACGGCGAGCTCTTCGTCTCTTGCCGCCATGATGGCACCATTCATCGCGTCACTCCCGACGGCCAGTCCGAACAATGGATTGAAGGCATGGGCATCGCCACCGGCCTCGCTTTCGATAAGAATGGCAATCTCTTTGTCGGCGATCGCAGCGGCACCATTTTCAAAATCAGCCCCGAACGCGAAATCTTCGTTTTCGCCACTCTCGAGCCGTCGGTCGCCGCCTACCATCTCGCTTTTCATCCCAGCGGCGAACTTTACGTCACCGGTCCCACTACCTCCAGTTACGATCGCGTTTACCGCATCACCCAGGGTGGCGAAGTTCACGTCTTTTATCGCGGGCTCGGCCGTCCGCAAGGCATTGCCTTCGATCGCGACTACAATCTGTACATCGCCGCTTCCTTCGCAGGTCGCCGCGGCGTTGTGCGCATCTCGCCCCAGGGTCACGCCGAGCACGTTCTCAGCGGTTCTGGCATGGTTGGCCTCGCGCTTCTCCCCACCGGTCGCTCCATCCTCGCCACCAACAATGCCCTCTTCACACTCGATTGGGATGTTCGCGGCCTTCCGCTTTTCGGTTAGGAAATACGGATGAATCCGACAGAAATTCTCAGTGAGGGGTTGCAAGACGATCCTCGATCCGGTGATGTTGGT
Organism: Candidatus Acidiferrum sp.; assembly: GCA_036491775.1. GTDB lineage: Bacteria > Acidobacteriota > Terriglobia > Acidiferrales > UBA7541 > Acidiferrum. The sequence goes on along the minus strand of DASXBH010000461.1, from coordinate 406 downwards.
TCATGATTTTCGATTTGCACTTGAAAGGGCAGGAAAGTCCAGCGGTGGGCCGTTCGCGTCGGGTTCTTACGTAAACGGCAATCGCAGTTTAGAACTGCACGTTCGCGATTCTCTCGGCTTAGTGACCTACCACTATGGCGATAGCTCCATGACGCACACTGATTACATGACAGCGGTCTTGGAGGGAACGCCTGGCAACAAGTACCCCGGATTTTCGAGCGAGCGTCTAGATGCATTCCGGGATTTGGCTTTCGATATCGATAATTTTGCAGGGGCGTTCCTGACTGGCGATGCGATCGAGTTTGGTCGGCATCTCAAAACATCTAAACTACAGCAGCAAACGAAGGGATTCTTGAGGCTACCTTAACGTGAAAGCGGAAATCATTGCCGTAGGTTCAGAACTGCT
>DASXBH010000460.1:0-18210 GCA_036491775.1 Candidatus Acidiferrum sp. | reverse complement strand
CTTGTTCGACGTGTCACACGGCGCACGGCATGGGCGCGAGCAGCGGAAGTGTTACCGGAGAGCGACTCATCAATTTCGATATAAGCGTTGTAGGTCAGAATGCCGGCGCACCGATTTCGTATAATCGCGCGACCAATAGCTGCACACTCGTCTGCCACAATGCGGCGCACAATGCGGACGGCACAGTGTCGGTAAACGGAGTAGCGTTACCGCAAGTATTGACCATTCGTAAATAGCGGCCTCGTAAGAGCGGAGCCTGCGATTACAAGCAAGTGGTTCCAGAATCATTTTCGGCAGTCTCGCTCCGGAACTGTTGAACGGAATGCCTACTCTCTTCATAGCAGTCTTATCCCTCGCATCCTACTCGACCGGGGTCGTGGGAATCCAACGCTGGCGCGCCAAAAACGCGCGCGCCTTGGAACTTTGGGAAGTAGCGCTTGCGTTAGTAATTGTTTTCAGCGCTTTTTTCTTGCGTAACAAGCTCCATTCTCTCAGGTACGTGGCACTTTACGGCTTCGGTGCATTTTTGATCGGGTTGACGGTTGGCAGCCTTATGCTTCTACGCAAAAGACCTGTAATAGCGGGCACAAAGGAGTATGAAGACGGCGGGGAAAACAGCCCGGGTTTAACTCTTTGGAAGCAATGGCTGAATTTATCGCGAGCCGTTGCGGATTATGAATTCCGCCTGCTGCTATTGAGTTGCTATTTGTTAATCATCGGACCATTCGCGGTTGTGTTTCGGTTGGGAACCGGAAAAAGGTCCCACGAAGATGGGAAATCGAGCTGGATTGCCCGTAGCCAAGATTCATCTCTAGACGCCGCCGGGAGGCCATTTTAGTGAACGTCCTCGGTATTTCATGTTACTACCATGATTCGGCTGCAGCTCTTCTTCAGGATGGTCTACTAGTTGCCGCGGCACAGGAGGAGCGTTTCAGCCGCATTAAAAACGATCCTTCTTTTCCCCTGAGGGCTATTCAATTTTGCCTAGCCAGAGGCGGAATCAAAGCTCAAGAACTCGATTACGTGGTACTCCATGAAAAACCGATGCTCAAGTTGGAGCGATTCCTGACCTCCGCCCTAGCCTATTGGCCGAAGTCAGGAAGTCTTTTTCAAGACGGTACCATCAGTTGGATGAAGAAGAAATTGTGGATTCGCGCAAAAGTAACAGAGGAGTTGGGGGTCCCCCGCGAGAAGATTCTTTTCGTGGAACATCACCTTTCTCACGCGGCGAGTAGTTTCTTCTGCTCACCTTTTAGCGAAGCGGCAGTGTTGACCGTGGATGGGGTGGGCGAGTGGGCAACTGCCACTACAGGTACCGCGAGGAGTTCGCCCGGCCAGATAAAACTTACTCACGAAATGCGCTTTCCCAATTCGCTGGGACTGTTTTACTCGGCCTTCACCTCGTTTCTGGGTTTTGAAGTTAATGAAGGCGAATACAAGGTGATGGGCATGGCTCCTTACGGAGAACCGCGCTATCTAGATCGAGTGGAGAAAGTTGCCCAACTTTTCGACGATGGCAGTTTGCGACTGGAGCCCAGCTATTTTGCTTATCAATATTCCTCGCAAGACAGCTTTTCGCACCGCTTTGTGGAATTGTTCGGAACTCCGCGAAATCCTAGATCTGAATTCGTCACGGGTCGGGCAGATACAGGAAAAGGCCCTGAAGAATCAATGCAAATAAATCAGTACTACGCTGACATCGCTGCGAGCGTGCAACAATTCACTGAGCGGGCGCTCGTCAAAATGGCCACACAACTTCAGAGGTCGACTGGAGCCAAGAATCTTTGTTTTGCTGGGGGAGTGGCGCTGAACAGCGTAGCCAATACAAAGCTACTGAGAGGCGCCGGATTCGATCAAATCTTTATTCAGCCAGCCGCAGGCGATGCGGGAGCGGCTCTCGGAGCGGCACTCTACGCATGGCATGTTCTGCTGGGAAAGCCACGGGCATTCGTTATGGAGCACGCCTTTTGGGGCCAAAACTACGGCGACGCAGAGGTTGATGCAGCTCTTTCCGGAGTTGGTGCTCGAGAACTCGCCGGAGAAGATGAATTGATTTCACTGGCAGTCGAAGACCTAGCGGCAGGTAAGGTGCTGGGATGGTTCCAAGGCCGGTTCGAATGGGGACCCCGGGCATTGGGAAATAGAAGTATTCTGGCCGACCCTCGTCGCGAGGATATGAAAAAGATCGTCAATCGCAAAATTAAATTCCGCGAACCTTTCCGGCCGTTCGCTCCAGTAGTTCCGGAATCCTGCCTTAGCAGCATGTTCGATGGGCCAGACAGCTTTACCCAACAATATCCCTCACGATTTATGTTGATGGTAGTGCCCTGGAAGGAAGAAGTAGGACAGCGTGTTCCGGCCGTAAACCATCTTGGGACTGGCCGCGTGCAGTCGATGAGGAAGGAATGGAATCCGCTTTATTACTCTCTAATGGAAAGCTTTGGTGCCGCTACTGGCGTTCCGGTTCTTCTAAACACGAGTTTCAATGTTCGAGGAGAGCCGATCGTCTCAAGTCCCCAAGATGCACTGAGGACTTTCCAAAATAGTGGACTTGATGTCTTGTATGCCGAGAACTATCGGCTGGAAAAGGCAAATGTATGAGCTACCTGGCGAAAATGACGCAACGGACATCGACCATAGGTGAATTGTTTAGTTTTTTATGGCAGAGGAAACTATGGTGGTTGCTGCCACTCGTAGTATTTCTGATGCTGATGGGCATATTATTTGCACTTGCACAAATGTCTTCCGTTGCCCCTTGGATGTATCCGCTGTAACTAAATTCCTTCGACGTAAATCGGGTTGCTCTATTGAACCTGCGAGCCGTCGGGTAGGAACACGGGAAAATTATCGGTTGGCCTCGCTAACAAAAATTGTTGCGCAGACGCATTGCGATCGAAATCAAACAGGAAAAACCCAAATTTATAGTGAAGGATGGGGTCGTCCGGGAATTGCGCGATGGCCCATTGGTATTCGCTCAGGGTTTCGCTGAAGGTCTCAGTGGAACCGGTTGCCGTGAACAGAAGGTTCTGGATCTGTTGCGAGTGGTTTATTTGAGTCGTGAAAGGCGGTCGCTGCAAGCGCTGAGCCATTTCGGCAGCCAGGCGAGAACGATCGTGCCCTGTTAGAGCCAGCAATCGCTCACACTCCGACTCTCCAAGCGGCTCCCTGCTACTCGTCGAGCCAAGACCTTCCGAAGGTAAATTGTCGATGATTTTCTCAAACGCCGCCCGAGCCAGAATATAATTGCCCTGCGGTTTTAAGTGGACATGTTCGTACAGAAGTTCAGATCCGATGACACCATAATGGCTTTCTGACGCTAGCGCTGACTGTGCATCTAAAAGTTCCACTTTTTGGCCGGACGATTTCGCGATCGAGCGAATTATCTCATCTATCCGTGAATCGGCGCGAAATCGCAGAGTGTCCAAATCTTGCGCGCGTAAAAAGTATTTCTTGGCGGAACCATAATCTCCAAGCGCCCAATAACAACGCGCAATTCGGAACTCGAGTTCCGCATACTGATTGTCAATCTGGTTGGCTTCCAAATACGACTTAAGCGCTTCCGCGAACGACCGTGCGCCTTCAAAACCAGCACCTCTCTCGACGAGTGAAGACCACTCTTTAAGAGCTCGCGAGTTCATTCCGTCCCGATGTAGCGAACTGAAGGGCGGGCAATCTTTCAAATTAGTAGCGACAGTGCTGAGAAAGACCTTTGCGCCAGCCGCGTGTGCAGCTTGAACAATATCTTCGAGGTTCCGCGAGAAGTTCTCGTATGTGTGTTGCAACGCTGGAGCGTCGGCGCGAACCTGTTTTTCTAAAAACATCTCCATTCCGCGCCACTCCGAGCGGGGGCTACCTGCCTGGGTCAGTAACTGTCCGAGTCGCGAGGATCGAACAAAGATGCTGATGCGAATGATAGAAATATTCAACGAGGAGGAGGCGAGAACGGTCCCGGGTCCGTATGGTCCGACTACTTCGTTGTTACCAGCATAAATTATGACCAAATCAGGCCGATAATTTCTTATCTGCTGGGCGATACTCCGAAGAACGTGCGAGTTGATGGCGACCATGCTGGTGTTGATAACTTCGAACCTTGTGGAGGGAAAGCGTTGGCGCAGCATTACTTCCAGGTAGCGACTGAAGCCGTAGGCGGGATCGGGATCGCCCATTGCTGCGGACTCGCCGAGGACCACAATCCGGTAAGTGCCTGGAGGCTTCTGTTGAGACATAGAGAAGAATTGCGGAGTCTTGATGACGCCCGGTGGGAAAAAGGGAGCGGCAAAGAACAAGTTGTAACAGGAGGTCGGTTGTCCATGAACCACGCAGGGTTCCATCAAGCTTGTGGAATAGCCGACATGGAACAGGCGAAGGGCGCCTTCTGTGAGGGCCAGCAGCAAAACGGGAATGAGAATTCCCGCAGACAGGCGCGGAATCCAAAATCGCCATCGGGAACGAAGCTGCGGCCTTTGTGCTGCAGGTGGAGTCACCGCGAACATCTCGCTGGCTTCGCTAGCCTCGTAACCGGGAGTGACTTCGATTGCCAAGACGTAACCTCGGACCTCAACGACCCTGCGCTTGGGCGATTAGTTGGAGGACCTTTTCTTTATTCTGGTAGCTGGGGTTGGTATCCAGGAGCTTTTGCCAGGCGGCGATGGCGGCCGGACCATCGTGTTTGCCTTGCCAGGTCACGATGCCGAGATTGAAGAGTGTGTCCGGCTTGGTGGGCTCTGACGCCAAAACTTTCTGGAACTGGGCAATCGCGGCATTTGCGTCTCCGGTGTACCAATACGCGGTGCCGAGGTCGGTGCGAACGGAATTGTCGCTGGGCTGAAGATTCAAAGAGCGATCATAGTAGTCGATGGCTGTGGCGTACTGCTTCGCGTCGTAATAGATATTGCCGATTTGCGCCAGCAAGCCCGCATTCGCAGGCGCGGCTTTAAGTTGTTCCAGCAACGATGCGGCTTGTGCGTCGGCGGCTTGCTTGAGCGCCTGATCCGACGGCATTTCCCCCTGCAGGCCGAAGTTTGGCGGGGGCGCGGACTGTGCGGGCATAGCAGGCGGACTCGAGAGAGCATTCTCTGTGGCGGCACCGACCACGACACGCGCTGTCGGCGCTGCCGCGAACGATCTACGGACCAGCCAACCTCCACACATACCCAGCAACAGGGCCACAACCGCAAGCGAAACGGCTTGCGGCCAACTCCAGAAAGTGCTCATCGTTGCTTTGAGTTCGCTCACGTTTGCATAGCCTCCGTTGCGGGATGATGCTGCGCTTAATTCTTGACGGTGGCGGAGCCCGTTTTCGTTTCCGCGCTGGTCCCTAGCTTCCGCGATCATTTGCTCGACGATAGGTTTACGATCCAGGTTCGGGTTCACTTTAAGAAGTTGCTCCCACGTGGCGATGGCGCCGGCCGGATCCTTTTTCCCTTGATACTTGATCATTCCTAGATTGAACAGGGAATTCGCGTCCTTCGGGTTGTACTTCAGCGATTGATTTAATTGGCTCACAGCCCCATCTACGTCGCCCGAATAGTAGAGGCAAGAGGCCATCGCGGTACGCGCCGACACATCCTTCGGGTTAATTTTCAGCGCTTTGTCGAAATAGCCTGCGGCTTCTTTGAATTGGTGCGTCGATTGGTAGATGCCCGCGATTTGCACCAATAAAGCGGCATTCTTCGGATCCGTCTTGGACTTCTCAATCAGTGCCGAAGCTTGGACATCGGCCATTTGCTTCATCTGTTCCAGAGTCAGCTTCGGGTGCCCGCCCATGGAAGGCTTGGAAGCTTGGGCCACCTGCGCACCGGCCACCGTGGGGGCAGCGTGTCTCCCGAGCAGGAAATAACCCAAGAACAGGCCAACAAGGAGGCAAGCGCCGGCCAGAATATACACCTGTTGCGTGGTTACGCCGGGATGAGTGGCCGCGGGCGATGCGGTGGAATGGCTAGCCATGGGAGGTGAAGCTCCTGATTCGCTGCCCTCGAGAACTAGAAGGCGAACGAGAGTAATGAGTATGAAAGAAGGATACGTGGTGCAGACACACGGCGCGGCGCTACCCATCACAAGTGAGAGTGACTTATGTCACTAAGGCCGACCCTCCCGGTTCAATACCGATAAACCCCCGCAACCTATGCGGTTTGGCAATATCGAGTCGAATGGTATCCTTTGAGGGTGTCAAATCGGCATTTTGGCAGGAACCCTAGACCCGAGTGGCGGGATATATAAGGATGACGTCAGCAGAAAAAAAAGGGCAACGCCGACAGGGACCCACAACCGGTCTCTGTATGTTCTTGTTGTTGCTCGCCCTGCTCTTTCCATACCGCGGCAAAGCCTCGACTTCTACTGGCGTACAGAGTGGGGGCGGGCGTGGCACGTTTGGCGTCCCGCTGGCAATCGCGGACTTCGACGGCGATCAACGACCCGATTTGGCGACGGTATCGGTAGAGCAAACGAATCTTCAGAGCACGGACTATTCTATACGGTTTCGTTTCAGCGCCGCTCCTGGGTCCAGTGTTGCTTTGACGGCATTGGCTGGCGGCTTGGACCTATCACCGCGCGATGTGAACGGTGATTCGATGCTTGATCTGGTGGTCAGCACCGCACTGGACTCGAAAATAGTGGCCGTACTGGTGAACGATGGTCACGGCAACTTCTCGTTGGCCCGGCCCGAAGCATTTCCCAAGGTGGCCGCAAATGCAGGTGCCTTTTTTCATGCGCAAACGGAGTGGCACACCGAGCTTACCGCGTTAGTTCCTCAACAATTCCCATCGGGCGAAGAAGCAGAGTCGTATATGGCTGCGGAGAAGGTAAATCGAGAAGGCTCGATCGTCCCTGGAGCCGGAGCACGCCCTCGTTCTCGGGAATTTTGCATCTACCTTGGACGTTCCCCGCCACCTGTGTTACTGCCTGCGTAATCATTCCTTTATGCGTTTGTAATATTTTGCTTAGACTGACGCCGCTATCGTTGACGTACCAGGCGAGCTCTTGGTCTCCTTTGAGTCTCCGAAGAAGTGTCTCAACACCAGCGGTCCGGGCGAACCGCGGGTTTTCATAAATGTTTTAGGACGTGAGGGTAGAGGCATGCAGCGTTTTGTAAGGAGTGTCTGTCTGGTAATTGTGCTTTCTGCGGGCTGGGCTGGCCGAGCTCAAGCTCAGAAAGCATTAACGTGGGACGAGGTGCGCCAGCGCTTCGAGGCCAACAATCCGACCTTGCGCGCCGGCCAAATCGGCATCGATGAATCGAAAGCGCAAGAGATCACGGCGTATCTTCGCCCAAACCCCCAGTTGACCTTGACGACCGATGGCACGCAGATCGCTCCTTACCATGGAGTCTGGCGCCCTTTCACCGGGACTGACGCACAAGCCGCTCTGAGTTATTTGCACGAACGCCAGCACAAACGGGAACTGCGCCTGGAGAGTCAGCAGAAAGCCACGGGCATTGCGGTGTCGAGCCAAAGTGATCTTGATAGAACGCTGGTCTATACCTTGCGCACCGCGTTTGTGCAGACGCTGCAACAAAAAGCCATCTTGGCGTTGGCGAAGGAGAATTTGGAATATTACGACCACGTTCTGGAAGTAAATCGCGATCGCTACAGGGTGGGGAGCATTGCTCAGATTGATTTGGACCGGTTGGAACTGCAGCGCGTGCAGTATGAGTCTGACTTACAGAGCGCCGATGTCGCACTGCGCACGGCAAAAATTCAATTGTTAGCGCTGCTGAATGATCGAACGCCGGTGGATCAGTTCGACGTGACTGGCAAGTTCGACTTCAACAACCAACTGGCGCCTCTTGACGAAGTAAGACAAATTGCCGTGGAAAATCGCCCCGATTTGAAGGCAGCCCTAGAAACGGTTGATAAAGCCAAGACGGATCACCAGCTGGCCGTTGCGAATGGCTCTACCGATCCTACCATCAGCGGTTGGTGGACCTACAATCCATCGTTCAACAATCCATTTGCACACCAAACGGTTGGAGCGAGCGTCAATATCCCCCTCCGCATTTTTGATCGGAATCAGGGCGAAAAATTGCGCACGCAGCTGGATATCGACCGTAGCGACAAACTGCTGGATGCGGCGCGAGCTCAGGTGTTTAACGACGTGGATTCGGCTCACGCGACGTTGAATAGCACGCTGATTCTTCTGCAACCCTACAAGGACCGGTATCTGGAACAAGCTTCGCGAGTGCGCGACACCATCCGGTTTTCATATGAACACGGTGCGGCGTCGCTACTCGATTTCCTGGATGCGCAAGCGGAATACCGCAGCGTGGAAGTCAGCTATCTGAACCTGGTCGCCGCGTATCTGGACGCGGCGGGTCAACTCAATCTAGCCGTGGGACGTGAGGTCATCCAATGATGCGCAGGTCTAACAGCCAGATATTGTTCGCGGTCGCCTTCTTCGCGACACTCATGGGTTGCGGCGGCAGAACGGAGCCCGGCGCAGGAGCGCCACCGCCAGCAAAAGTGGAAAAAGAGCAGGACGTAAACCTGTTGCAGGTTGATCACCCGGAACTATTTCCGCTGGTGAAAGCAGTGGAATACAAGGCGGCACCATCATTGATGGCGACCGGAGTTGTTAGCCCCGCGATAAACCGCACCATACCTGTGGTGACTCTGGCGACGGGCCGCGTGGTCGAGATTCGCGCCAGACTCGGCGACAGCGTTAAGAAGGGTCAAGTGCTCCTGCGCGTTCAGAGCCCGGATATTGCCGGTGCGTTTTCTGATTATCGGAAAGCTGTGGCAGACGAAGCGTTGACGAGCAAGCAACTGGAGCGCGCCAAGCTTCTCTATGATCGAGGAGCAATTTCCCTAAACGATTTTCAGGTGGCGCAAGACACCGAAGACAAAGCCAAGGTTGATGTGGAAACCACGCTTGAGCATTTACATGTGCTGGGCGTCGATAGAGATCATCCCAGCGGTGTTGTTGATATTAAGGCTCCAGTGTCTGGCATCATCACCGATCAACAAGTGACGAATGCGGCCGGCGTGCAAGGATTGTCCGGAGGTAGCCCCTTCACAATTTCGGATCTCACCACGGTCTGGATTCTTTGCGACGTTTACGAGAATGATTTGTCGAATGTCCGAATCGGTGAAAATGCCGATATTCGGCTGAACGCGTATCCCGACAGAGTAATCACCGGCACCATCAGCAACGTCGGGCCGATTCTTGATCCAAACGTCCGAACGGCGAAGGTGCGAATTGAAGTTCCAAATCCCAATTTGTTGATGCGCGTTGGCATGTTTGTAACCGCTACGTTTCACGGCCATACCAAGGAGACTCATGCGGCTGTGCTCGCTTCGGCCATTCTTCACTTGCATGACAGGGATTGGGTCTACGTGCCTGCTGGCAACGGAAAATTTCGTCGCGTGGAAGTGAAAGCTGGAGTGAATCTGCCCGACAACATGCAAGAAATCATTTCTGGAATCAGCGCGGGGCAAGAGGTTGTGAAAAATGGTTTGGTCATGCAGAGCACGGTGGAGCAATGAACGTTATGAAGGTTGGCAATTCAGGTCGCGCGAGGAATAGCGGATGATTCGGAAGATCGTCGACTTTGCCATAGATAACCGGCTGATCGTGCTGATTATGGCGCTGCTGTTGCTCATTTGGGGTGCCATTTCCTTTCACAATTTGCCCGTTGAAGCCTATCCCGACGTGGCTAACAACTATGTACAGATCATCACCCAATGGCCGGGACGTGCCGCGGAAGAGGTCGAACAACAAGTCACCATTCCCATCGAAATCCAGATGAACGGGCTGCCGCATTTGGCCCATCTGCGCTCCACATCGTTGTTTGGCCTGTCGAGCCTCATGCTGATTTTTGATGATGATTCGAGTAACGACTGGAACCGGCAGAAAGTTTTGGAAAGACTGTCGCTAGTCACGCTGCCGGCCAACCTGCAGCCGCAAATGGGCACTGATTACAGCCCCGTTGGACAGATTTACTGGTACACGCTGAAGAGCACCAATCCGAAATACGATTTGATGGAGTTGAAGGCGCTCGAAGACTGGGTGCTGGAAAAGCAATTCAAATCGGTGCCCAACGTGGTCGATGTTTCCAGTTTTGGCGGTACCACGCGCGAATATCAAGTTCGAGTCGATCCGGCCAAACTTGTTTCTTATGGCCTGAATATCGCGCAGATCGAACAGCAACTGATCAACAACAACGTGAATGCCGGCGGCAGTTTCATCGAGGCGGGGTTACAGCAGATCAACGTGCGCGAAGTTGGCCTGTTTACCAACACCCAGGAAATCGAGCAGACCGTTTTGAAGACGCAGAACGGAACGCCGGTCCGCGTGAAGGACATCGGTGTCGTGTCACAGGGCCCGAAGATTCGGCTAGGTCAGATCGGCAAAGCCATCCGTAGAGATGATGGAACGATTGTCGACGACGATGACGTGGTGGAAGGAATCGTGTTGTTGCAGAAGGGCGCGGAATCCGACGCTACACTGGTGGGCATCCACGCCAAAGTCAAAGAACTCAATGAGCAGATATTGCCTAAGGGCGTGCAGATTGTCCCGTTTCTGGATCGCAGCGACCTCGTTCACTATACAACCCACACGGTCCTGCACAATCTTACCGAAGGCGTAATTCTGGTTTCGATTATTTTGTTCTTTTTCTTGGGAAACGTTCGAGGCGCACTGATCGTCGCCTTAACGATTCCATTTTCGTTGCTATTTGCTTCCATCTGCCTGGATCTCAATAAAATACCGGCGAATCTCCTGTCGTTGGGCGCGCTTGATTTTGGAATGGTAGTGGATGGTGCGGTCGTGGTGATTGAGAACATCGTACGCCACTTCGGCCTGGCCAGTTCAGCTCAGAAAACGCCAATTGAGAAAATACGCGATGCCGCTCACGAGATCCAGCGCCCAGTCTTTTATGCCATCGCCATCATCATTACCGCCTACATGCCGATTTATACGCTGCAGAGTGTGGAGGGAAAGCTCTTCCGGCCGATGGCCTGGACCGTGGCGTTTGCCCTTCTTGGCGCTCTGATTTTTTCCATGACCATCGCGCCGGTGCTGGCCGAGGTGTTCTTCCGCAAGGGCGTGAAGGAATGGCATAACCCGGTAATGATATTTCTGCGCGCGCGCTACAAGTCTTCGCTGCGCGCTGCCATCGAACATCGCCGCATTACTTTGACGGTAGGCGTATGTATCCCGCTGATTGCTTTCGCGATTCTCTACAGTGGCGTGATCGGTTCGGAGTTTTTACCTCACTTGGATGAGGGAGCGATCTGGGCTCGCGGTACACTGGCCCCAAGCACAGGCCCTACCGAGGGCGCGCGCGTGATGAATCAGGCGCGCATAATGTTTTCATCTTTCCCGGAAGTGACAAAAGTTGTGTCTCAAGTGGGACGACCCGACGACGGCACCGATACCACGGGCTTTTTTAATACCGAGTACTTTGTCGATCTGAAGCCGAAAGAACAGTGGCGCCCGGTCTTTCACGAAGATAAAGACGCGTTAATTGATGCGATGGATCGTGAGGTCAATAAAATTCCTGGAGTGCTTTGGAATTTTTCGCAGCCCATTTCGGATAACGTGGAAGAAGCGGTGAGCGGTGTAAAGGGCGAATTGGCCGTGAAGATGTACGGCGACGACCTGAAAACATTGGAATCGAAAGCGGATGAAATCGTTGGAGTAATGCGATCGGTCCAGGGAATTGAAGATCTTGGACTGTTCCGCGTTTTAGGTCAACCTAACTTGAATTTGAAGGTCGATCGGCAAGCCGCGGCCCGCTTCGGATTGAACGTATCAGATATTCAAGACGCCGTAGAAACCGCAATCGGAGGCAAAGCGGTCACTCAAGTGCTTCAGGGTGAACAGCGCTTCGATCTTACGGTTCGCTACCTGAAACCTTTTCGCGACTCCAAGGAAGCCATTGAGAACATTCGTATCGTGGCGCCAAGCGGCGAACGCGTTTCGCTCGGTCAGATCACGCATGTAGAGACTATCGATGGCGCCTCAGAAATTTACCGCGAAGCGAATTCACGTTATGTCGCGATCAAATACAGCGTTCGTGGACGCGACCTAGGAAGCACCGTGGAAGAAGCCATGGGCAAGGTGCAGCGTCAGGTGAAACTGCCCACTGGTTACCATCTGGATTGGGCCGGTGAATACGAGAGTCAGAAGCGTTCAGAGCGACGCCTGCTTATCGTTCTGCCCATCACGCTTTTGCTGATTTACGTGATTCTGTACTCCATGTTTGGTTCTCCCAAATGGGCGTTACTTGTCCTTGGCAACGTGGCCATGGCCCCGATCGGAGGCTTTCTTGCGCTGCTCATCACTGGAACGCATTTCAGCGTCTCGAGCGGCGTAGGTTTTCTTGCGCTTTTCGGCGTGTCTGTGCAGACCGGTGTGATCATGATCGAATACATCAATCACTTACGCGCCCAAGGCTATTCCATTGAAGACGCGGCAGTGGAGGGTGCGGTACTCCGGTTGCGCCCCATCATGATGACCATGCTGGTAGCCACATTGGGATTGCTGCCTGCCGCGTTGTCGCGCGGTATCGGATCCGATTCGCAGAGACCATTTGCCATCGTAATCGTAGGCGGGCTCGTAGCGGCGTTACTGCTGAGCATCTACTTACTGCCGACGCTATATGTCACGTTCGCGCGCGACACCGACCGCTTGCCAGCCGCCGATGCGGAGTGGGAAGAAGTCACATAACGACGAACAAGACGCAGTGACAGGCGTCACGCTGGAAAGTACTGCGACCGCAACAGTCGTAGTTCGTGTATCTTCCATTGCATTCACTCTCACCGCGACCTACCATTTTTGTATCGCTCCGGAGAGGTCCCATGACACGTCGCATGTCGATTGTCGACGGCAACGAAGCCGCCGCATCCGTAGCATACCGCCTGAGTGAAGTAATCGCGATTTATCCCATCACCCCTTCCTCGCCGATGGGCGAATGGTCCGATCAGTGGAACTCTGAAAAGAAGAAGAACATTTGGGGCGCGATTCCCGATGTGATCGAAATGCAAAGTGAAGGTGGCGCGGCTGGCGCGCTGCACGGCGCATTGCAGGCCGGTGCGCTCAGCACTACGTTTACCGCCTCGCAGGGTTTGCTGTTGATGATTCCCAATATGTATAAGATCGCCGGCGAACTGACCGCGGCGGTAATCCATGTGGCGGCGCGTACTCTTGCTACGCACGCGCTGTCGATTTTTGGCGATCATAGCGATGTGATGGCCACGCGCGCCACCGGATTCGCGCTGCTCGCCTCGAATTCCGTCCAGGAGGCTAGTGATTTCGCCGCGATTGCTCATGCGGCAACGCTCGAGGCCCGCGTACCGTTTCTTCATTTTTTTGACGGCTTCCGCACATCGCATGAAGTAAACATGATTACGCCGATCGGTGATGATGATTTGAGGGCGCTGGTTGACGAAAAATTTGTGCGCCAGCATCGTGAACGCGCGCTTTCACCAGACCATCCGATCATGCGCGGTACGGCACAAAATCCAGACGTTTTCTTTCAGGCTCGCGAAGCGTGCAATCCGTTTTACCTCGCGTGCCCAACAATTGTGCAAGACGTTATGGATCGGTTCGCGCACCAGACCGGCAGGCAATATCGCTTGTTCGACTACTACGGTCCGGCAGACGCAGACCGGTTGATCATCCTGATGGGATCCGGCGCGGGTGCGGCGGAAGAGGCAGTGGACGCCTTGCAAAAGTCAGGACAAAAAGTTGGATTGTTGAAAGTTCACCTGTTCCGGCCCTTCGCAGTAGAGGCTTTCCTGGCAGCAATTCCGAAGAGTGTGCGCTCGATTGCCGTGCTCGACCGCACTAAAGAGCCTGGGAGTCTGGGCGAACCGATGTATCAAGACGTACTCACGGCTTACATGGAGAGGCATGCTGTAGACAGGTCCACGCCGATCCCGAGGATTATCGGCGGCAGGTATGGCTTGTCGTCGAAGGAATTCACCCCGGCGATGGTCAAGACGGTTTTCGACGAATTGCTGACCGACGCGCCGAAAAATCACTTTACGCTGGGCATTCTGGATGATGTGACGCACACCAGCCTTCCGTACGATCCTGAATTCTCAACTGAAGATCCAAGGACGGTGAGGGCGCTGTTTTACGGCTTGGGTTCTGACGGGACCGTAGGCGCAAATAAGAATTCCATCAAGATTATCGGGAAGGGAACAGATAACTTCGCTCAAGGCTATTTTGTATACGACTCGAAAAAATCGGGAGCGATCACCGTCTCTCACTTGCGATTTGGCCCTGATCCAATACGCTCTACGTATCTCATCAGCAAGGCAAACTTTGTTGCCTGCCATCAATTCCAGTTTCTGGATCGTATCGATGTGCTTGCTGCTGCGGAGCCTGGAGCAACGTTCCTATTGAATACTCCTTTTGGCCCGGATCAGATTTGGAATCATCTGCCACGACAGGTTCAGGAAACAATTCTAGGCAAGAAATTAAAATTCTTTGTGATTGATGGCTATGCAGTGGCGCGCGATGCAGGAATGGGCAGCCGTATCAACACTATTATGCAGACCTGCTTCTTTGCGATCAGCGGGGTACTACCGCGAGAAGAAGCCATTCTGGCTATCAAGAAGGCCATTCACGACACCTATGGGAAGCGCGGCGACGCGGTGGTACAGAAAAACTACGCCGCGGTGGATCAAGCTCTGGCACACCTGCATGAAGTGAAAGTGCCGGATCATGTCAGCGCAATGTTCGACATGTTGCCGGCAGTCTCTCCGCAAGCTCCGGAATTCGTGAAGAATGTACTCGGCACTCTGATTACGGGAAACGGTGATTTACTGCCGGTCAGCGCCATGCCCATCGATGGCACGTTCCCCACCGGTACCGCCATGTGGGAGAAGCGCAATATTGCGAAGGAAATTCCGGTGTGGGACGAAGAGCTTTGCATCCAATGCGGTAAGTGCGTCTTGGTTTGCCCTCATGCAGTGATTCGAGCCAAGGTCTATGATTCAACACTGCTCGGTAAAGCCCCGGCCACTTTCAAATCCTCGAAGCCGCGCTGGCGTGAATTTGAAACGCTGCGCTACTCGTTGCAGGTTTCGCCGGAAGATTGCACTGGCTGCCGGCTGTGCGTCGAAATTTGCCCGGCGAAGAGTAAATCTGAAGTCAAACACAAGGCCATCAACATGGTGGAGCAGGCGCCGCTGCGAGAACAGGAAAGCCTCAATTGGGACTTTTTCCTGTCGCTTCCTGAGATGGATCGGAGCCGACTGTCGCACAGCCAAGTGAAAGATTCGCAACTGCTCGAACCGCTGTTCGAGTTTTCTGGCGCGTGTTCCGGTTGCGGCGAAACTCCATACATCAAACTGTTAACCCAATTATTCGGCGACCGCTTACTGATCGCGAATGCAACCGGTTGTTCCTCAATTTACGGTGGGAATCTGCCGACCACGCCGTACACCAAGAATCGAGATGGGCGTGGCCCGACATGGTCGAACTCACTGTTTGAAGACAATGCGGAGTTCGGCCTGGGCATGCGCCTCGCTGTGGACCAGCAAACGCAGTACGCCCGTGAATTGCTAACGCGCTGCAACGGTGGCATTGGCGAGGTGCTCGTCAAAGAACTGCTCGAAGCAGATCAAAGCAAGGAAGAAGGAATAGGCGCGCAACGGAAGCGGGTGCTAGAGCTGAAGAAGAAGCTTGCCAGATTGAACACTCCCGAAGCTCTCGCTCTCCTGCCGCTTGCCGATTGCCTGGTGCGTAAGAGTGTCTGGCTGCTTGGCGGAGATGGTTGGGCCTATGACATCGGCTTTGGAGGCCTGGACCACGTGCTTGGTTCCGGGCGAAACGTAAATGTTCTGGTGCTCGACACCGAAGTTTATTCCAACACCGGCGGTCAGATGAGCAAGGCCACGCCCCGTGGAGCCGTGGCGAAATTCGCGACCGGTGGGAAGCACACTGGGAAGAAAGACTTGGCGATGGAAGCGGTGAGTTATGGCTATGTCTATGTAGCGCGCGTTGCGATGGGCGCAAACGACACCCACACTGTGAAGGCACTTGTTGAAGCGGAAGCTCACGATGGCCCGTCGCTGATCATCGCGTATAGCCATTGCATTGCGCATGGCTACGACATGTCGCAAGGGCTGGATCAGCAGAGGAAGGCGGTGCTCTCTGGTTACTGGCCGCTAATGCGCTACAACCCTGGACTGCGACTCCAAGGGAAGAATCCTTTCCAATTGGATTCCAAAGCTCCAAGCATTCCTTTAAAACAATATGCCTATCAGGAAGCGCGCTATACCATGTTGGTCCGCAGCGATCCCGCGGCGGCCAAAGAATTGTTGAAACTCGCGCAAGACGATGTGGAACGTCAGTGGCGTGTGTACACCAACCGCGCCGCGATGGCTGGCCGTGCGGACACCCCGCATATCGCACCAGAAGAACCAGAGGAAACGGCAGTTCCAGCCAAGAAAGGGGGAGACGACGAATGAGCGACCTAAGCACAAAATATCTGGGACTGAATCTGAAGTGTCCCTTGCTGGCTTCGGCCTCGCCGCTCTGCGAATCGGTGGACAATATCCGCCGGCTCGAAGATCAAGGGATTGGCGGCGTGGTCTTACCCTCGCTGTTTGAAGAACAGCTCGAGCTGGAAAGCCTTTCCGTCGATTCAGATCTGGCCCGCGGCTCCGACAGCTTCCCGGAATCTGCCACCTTCTTACCCGATCTCCAAACTTACAATATGGGGCCGGATGGATATTTAGAGCTGATACGCCACGCCAAGGAAGCGGTCAACATTCCCATCATTGCCAGCATCAACGGCATCACTGACGGCGGATGGATCCAGTTCGCGAGATTGATGGAAGAAGCCGGGGCTGACGCGATCGAACTGAACATTTATTCCATTTCTACGGATCCTGCGATTAGCGCTGCCGACGTCGAACGCGGTTATATCGACTTAGTGCGGCACGTGAAACACAGTGTTCGCATTCCGTTAGCCGTAAAACTTTCTCCGTTTTTCAGCGCACCGGCGAACGTTGGTGTTCGCCTTGACGAAGCTCATGTAGATGCCTTGGTGTTGTTTAACCGTTTTTATCAGCCGGACTTTGATGTCGAACAATTGGAAGTTACGCCGAGCCTAACCTTAAGCCGGCCCGAAGAATTGTTACTGCGCTTGCATTGGATCGCAATTTTGTCTGGCCATGTGCGCGCCGATCTTGGGGTTACCGGAGGGGTGCACAGCTCACGTGATGTGATTAAATGCATACTTGCCGGCGCCAAGGTTGCATTTATGACTTCCGCGCTTTTGCGGAATGGCGTGCACCACGCGGCCTACGTTTTGGCGGAGGTGAAACGCTGGCTGGACGAGCATGAATATAGTTCCATACAGCAAATGTGCGGCAGTATGAGTCACGGCGCGGTGCAGGATCCCACTGCGTTTGAGCGCGGAAACTATATGAAGGTGCTGAGCTCGTACACGATGCGAGCCAACGTTTTCAACGACTAGCTGGAATTTTACTGGACTGATGTTCTAGCCTTTTTGGGATGTCTCCCCGGTCGTCGTCGATGCGGGCGAGAAGACATGGTCAGCAAGACTGATCGCCGAAGCTACGGCGCTCTCGATAAGCGATTGAGAATCCTCAGCCGAATAGTCGGCAGCCTTTGGGAAACGCGCCCTCAGTGAGTCCCACAGTTCCCGGAGCGCCAAAACCGGATCCACCTCAATTTCGTAACCGTAACCCAGTCCGTATTTCAGACATAGCTCATCCGCAACCGAGACCAGGAGCGTCAAATCGTTTTTGCTCGGCTGACTATCGCGATGATGGTGATATTCCACCACCTCGGAAACTTCTATCGGTAGCCGCCACAACTCTGCGAGTATTTTTCCACTCTCTTCATGCGTAAATCCGAGGATACGCTGCTCGATCGCGGGGATGCGAACCTTTTCGCTAACGGCCTCTTCCAACACGTCTCGGAATTCTTCGGGAAATAGCACGCCATTCACCAGAATTCCGATGTCGTGCAACAAGCCACACAAATACGCTTGATTGGTGTGTGTTTCGCAGAGCCTCTGCTCCAGTGTTTGCGCGATCAACGCGGTCCCTAACGAGTGCCGCCAAAACACTTCGCGGCGGACCGCTTTGCAGATGTTTGTGAACATCAACGGTAAGCTGCACGAGAATGCCAGGTCGCGAATGCGCCAAAGACCCAAGGCGAATACCGCCTCCCTCACAGTCGCTACGTCGACGCGCTGCCGAAATAGCGCCGAGTTGGCTAGCCGAA
>DASXBH010000459.1:0-12260 GCA_036491775.1 Candidatus Acidiferrum sp. | reverse complement strand
CGCATCTCCGCATAGTGCCGCGCTGGCATCGCCACCATGTTTTGAACTCAGGTGCTGAATCGACGCTCCATCGTAATCCAGCGACGTCACCCGAGACACCCGGCTCCTTAGCGCCGTCGTAGCCGCGCCGTACCCCGCGCCTACCTCCAGCACGTGCTCCCCGAGCCGCGCCCCGGACAGCAGCCAAGGCAGCAGCTGCCGCCGCGTCAAATACCCCCACAGCGACGAAGAGCAAAACAGGTGTTCAGCAGAATTCATACCGGGTAAGGGCGGGAATCTAGCAGTGTACCGCAGCAGCACTCAGCCAAGCCTCCGAAAAATCGATAGCAAGTATGCAGGGACTGCGCGCCTCAACCCGGCGGATACAGTAGACAATGCGGCCAACGGATTGAAACTCACCCAATTCCGCCTCGAACACATCAAACCACGAGGCACGTTCTCTGCGGCGAGGAGGCTTGCATGTCCATTGTCCTGCCCAAATTTGACCACTCCAAAATTGTGCGCGGCGCCGAAGCCGAAGTGGTCGGAGCTCCTAACGCCAAAGTGAAATTACTCGCAGACAGCAGCGCCACAGGCGGTGCCCTATCCACAGTACAGGTCACGCTGGACAAGGGCGCAGACGGAGCAAAGCCGCACCACCACGCTCACTCCGCGGAAATGTTTTACGTGCTCGATGGCGTGGTGCAGGTCCTCTCCGGCAATCAAATCGTCAAGGCTGAACGCGGTGACGTAATCGTCGTGCCTCCAAAACTGCCGCACGCCTTCTCGGCCGCACAGGGTCGTGGCGCCGATCTGTTGATCGTCATCGCTCCCGGCGTCGAGCGCTTCGAATATTTCCGCAAACTCACCCGGATCGCGCAAGGCAAAGAGCCACCCGAAAGCCTGCGCGAAGTGCAGGACCTCTATGACACCTACTTTTCCGAAAGCCCGGAATGGGAAGCCGCCCGCAAAATGTAACTTTTCCACAAAAGTGACCAAGTCTTTCCTCGGTCATTTCTGCAAACAAAAAACGCAAAAAAAAACCGCCGCCGGAGTTACCCGGCGGCGGTGTGGAGGAGTACTGCGTTGAGCTGGTGCTGGATTCGCTTATTGCGGAGACACGACCAAAAAGTGGCTAGTGCCTTCGCGGTTGACGAGCAACAAGATCTCCTGACTCTTCGATGACGCCAGTGCCTCGTTGTACTCGGACTTGGAGTGAACCTGCTTACGATTCACTTCCTGAATCACATCGCCTTCCCTCAAGCCGGACGATGCCGCGGCGCTCGATGGATCAACCGAGGTCACCACAACACCCGTGCTGCTGGGCGCGATGTTAAGTTGATGCGCAAGCGCCGGAGTCAGATTGTCCACCTGCACTCCATGCAACGCGGACGCACTGTCCGTTGTGCTGGCTTGCTTGTCTTCCTTCTCTTCCATCTCGCCGAGGCTCACCGCAACATCCTTCGTCTGCCCCTTGCGCGCGATCTTCAGATGCACCGTCGAGCCAGGAGCAGTCTCAGAAATGTTCACGCTAAGATCATCAGGCCCGTTGATCGGCTCCCCGTTCAAGCCCAGGATGATGTCGCCACGCTCGATGCCTGCCTTGGCCGCCGGGCTTCCCGGAGTCACTTCGGAAACCAATGCGCCGCCGCCCTGGTTCAGGCCGAAAGCCTTGGCCATATCGGCATCGACTCCCTGGATCGCCACGCCTAGGTGTCCGCGAACCACTTTGCCGTGCTCCACAATCTGTTCCATGACGTTGTGCGCCATGTTGATCGGAATCGCGAAGCCTACGCCCTGATTGCCTCCGCCGCTTCCGCCGTTGCCGGTCAAGATCGCGGTGTTGATGCCAATCAGATCGCCGTGCAGATCGAGCAGCGCGCCGCCGGAATTGCCCGGATTGATCGCCGCGTCGGTCTGAATAAAGTTTTCGTAGTGCTCGATCGCGCCGCCAAGTCCACGACCCGTCGCGCTAACGATGCCCATGGTCGCCGTTTCGCCGATGCCAAACGGATCGCCGATCGCGAACACCATGTCGCCAACCTTTAGATTCGAAGAATTGCCCAGCGTGAGCGAAGGCAAATTGGTCGCTTCGATTTTTAGTACCGCGATGTCGGTCATCGAATCGGTGCCCACCAGCTTGGCCTTGTACTTCTTCTTGTCCTGGGTGAACACTTCGATGTCCGAAGCGCCGGAAATCACGTGATCGTTGGTCAGAATGTAACCATCCGGATTCACGATCACGCCAGAGCCCAGGCTATGTTCCCGCTGCGATTGCGGAGCCGGACTTTGATGAAACTGATCGCCAAAGAACTGCCGGAACATCGGGTCGGCAAACATCTGCGACATGTCTTGCTGCGCCTTCACTACTTTTGTGGACGAAATATTGACCACTGCCGGCAGCGCGGGTCCAATCACTGGCGCGTAGCCGTTCTTGAAATCCGCTAGATTCACCGGAGCCGGGTCTTTATCGATTTTCAGCGGAACTTTTGCTGCCGCCGAAACCTTTCTCTGCAGCTGGGGAATCGTGCCGGCCACCGCAAGGCCGAGCGCCATCGCACCAACTAGCGAGAGAGTGAAAATATTCCGCCGTTTCTTCAACCGCGCAGCGGTGCCGGGCTTCCCTTCTAATGGGCCCCAGCCTCCGCCTGCAAAATCTGACCTAGTCATACGTTCTCCTTCAACATTTTTTGTCTGGATTCGGTTTGATTGCTGTCCGAAGCAGTTCGCGCCGAATGTCGAGCACCAAGGGTCATTTGATAGGATGACCGGCGCAAACCTGCGGTTGCTCAAGAAATCAAAATAAGTATCGTAATACGATATAATTAGGGAAAAGACCTAGTATTTTCAGGTAATACGCAGAAACTCGGCGAAAGGAAACACTGCTGGGTTAGATGCGCTGAAACTGCGAAGCGTATAGCAAGCTGCCAACAAAAACGCCGCTCTCACTTCGGGATAGACCTTGCCTGCAGCAGGGCGGCGCCAGGTTCAGGAAGGTGGTTAAGAGTCTCACCCAATTTGCAAGAGATGGTGGGAAGCAGCCGGTTCAAACGCCCGGCGCTACTTCACAGCCGGCGCCAAGCCCGCTGAGGTGCCCGGCAGCACGGTATTGTGTTGCAGGCCAAGAAGCCGATTAAAACGCTGCTGTCCCATCGTCAACCCGATGAAGAATCCCAGTTCCACCAGTTGCGGCTGTGTGAAATGCTTGTAAAGCACCTCCCACTGCGCGTCCTCCAGGTCCGTGCCCCAGGTAATGGCTTGTGCGAAATTCAGCGCGGCCTTCTGCCGTTCGTCATAACGCGTAGACTTTTCGAAGTTCAGCAAATCCTTGACGTCATCCTCCATCAGGATCGGCCCGAACGCTTTGGTCGAGCGCTGGTTCCCGCAATAAGCGCAATCCACCGACTTGGAAACGTACAGCCGGCACAGTTCCTTGATCGCGTGTTCGCAAACCCCGTTCACAAACGTGTCGCGCCACGCATTGGCGAACGACCAGAACACCGCCGGAACATTGGCGCGAATCGCGTGACTCTCTGGCCGAGGCGTTCCTTCACGGCGCGCCCGATCGAATTCCGCCAGCATCGCCGGATCCGTAATCTTCGTAACATCCGCATACTCAAGCCGAGGTGTGCTCATTGAAATCTCCGCGCATGAATTTACGTATATAAAGATGGCATTACGTCAGGTCGGATGTGACCAGCATCACTTCGGTTACAGCCAAAAGGCTCGCGCAACGGTAGACTGGCGGGCACGTGGTTGTGTCGAGAAGGAGACGGCGATGAGTAATGGCGGAGGCGGGCGGTCAGCAGGTGTGGGCGTGTGGGGTTTTGGAAGCATGTTGGCAATCACTTTGTCGTGGAGCGCGCATCATTCGATTCTATGGATGATCGTCCACGGAATATTTAGCTGGTTTTACGTCGCCTATTACGCTTGGATGCGATGAAAGCGCACGGCTCAACAAGGTCCGCGCAACTCGGCGTCCTCTGCGTCTCTGCGTTATCCTTCTCGTCAGGTCCACGCCCCATGAAAGGCAAGTTTGCAGAATCAGAACCAAGTTGCACTAACGATTGACGGCAAGCGGTCGCCACCAGGGCCCAGAGGACTGCCGCTGCTCGGCCTCGCTCTAGAACTGCGCAAAGACCCACTGGGCACGCTGCAACGCGCCGCCCGCGAGTACGGCGATATCGTCAGCATGCCAGTCCTCGGCGTGAACCGCATATTGGTCAACCGTCCGGACTACATTCAACAAATCCTGATTTTAGACCATGCGAAATTACAAAAGAGCACACTGACGAAATTGGCCGTGCGCCCGCTTCTCGGCGACGGCCTGCTCATCAGCGAAGGCGAATTCTGGCGTAAGCAGCGGCGCCTCGCCCAGCCCGCATTCCACCGCGCCCGCGTCAACGAATATTCACCCGTAATGGTCGATTGCGCTCTGCAGCAAATGAAAAATTGGCGCGACGGCGAGACCCGCAACATCGCTGAAGAAATGATGAAGGTAACGCTGGAAGTCGCGGTCCAGACCCTCTTCGGCACCAGCATGGCCGGCGATTCCGACAACATCGGAAGAGCCATGACCTTTCTGATGCGCCACTATTTGCGCCGCGCGCGCAGCCCGTGGCGCATTCCGGAAAGTTGGCCAACGCCCGGCAATCTGCAAGCCCGCCGCGAGTCCGAGTATATGGATTCGCTCGTCTATCGCATCATCGCTGAACGCAAAAACGGCGCCGCGCCGCGCAACGATTTGCTCGGTCTGCTCATGGCCGCTCTGCACGATGATGGAAGCCAGATGACCGAGCGCCAGTTGCGCGATGAAACCATGACGCTCTTTACGGCCGGCCACGAAACGACCGCGTTGGCCCTGGCCTGGACCTGGTATTTGCTGAGCGAAAATATAGCGCCGGAAAAAAGGCTGCACGATGAACTACGCAGTGTATTGAACGGCCGCCCCGCGGACGTCGCCGATCTCGACAAGCTCCCCTACCTCAATGCCGTCATCCGCGAGTCACTGCGCCTCTATCCACCAGCCTTCATGACCGCGCGCACCAGCGTCGATGTCACCAATATCGGTGGATACGAAATCCCTTCCGGCACAACCCTGCTCGCTTCGCAGTGGGTGGTTCAGCGCGACCCACGTTTTTATGATGCGCCAGACAAATTTATTCCAGAGCGTTGGCTCTCAGGCTTGGAGGAGCGACTCCCCCCCGGCGCCTACTTCCCTTTTGGTGACGGTCCTCGCCGCTGCATTGGCCAGGGATTTGCCATGCTGGAAACAGCCCTGGTAATCGCCGCAATCGCCCAGAAGTTTCGCTTCCGCTTAACCCCAGGCTACCCAGTCGTCCCCGAGCCGTTAGTGACCTTGCGCGCAAAATACGGCATAGAAATGCGCGTGGAGAAAAGAGCTTAGAGGACTCAAGTCGAATCAGTTCTCCGCGACCTCAGCGCTCTCTGCGTTATATTTTCTGTCTTTTCGTTCGAACAAATTTGCGAAATATCTAGTGGAAGAACGTCCGCAGGCGCCGCAACGACTGCGCAAACTGGTCCGCGTTATAGCTCGATGGATTTTCCAACTGCTGAAACAGTCCATTAATAGCAGCTCGAGCCTGCGGCCCATCACCTGGATTAATGTCCTTGGCGTACGCAATGTACAACGAATCGACAGCCATCGTCGCCTGCTCCGCAGCGCGTTCATCCGCTAGTGCAATCTGATCCGCCGCATCGCAAATTTGCTGCAGCATCCGCAGCGTTAACGCCCGATCGTACCCCATCGTCGACAGCCGCTCCGCAAAACGCTGCGCGATCGGCACCGCGGAAGACGCCGCACCCGCAACCATGCTGCGATCAGGGGTGAGCTTAGACATCTCCGCAAACACAACCCCCATCTGCCGATCCAGATCCGTCGCCGCCGCCGAATCAACTTGCGCCGCAAGCAAACGAAACACCGCGTAACGAGACGCATTCCACGCTGCATCCCCCGGCCGCCGTCCCTCATATCCATGTTCCTGCCGCCAGGAATCTTTAGCTGCCCCCAACGAATGGTGGCACGCGAAACAGGAAAGCTCCGAATACTCCGGCCAGACATCTTTCTTGTCCGCCCGTTCCCCACGCGCCCGCCAGGTAAGCCGCTCCATATCCGCACGCAGTTGCACGGCCTGTCCCGTGCTCCAGTCCCGCACCCCTGCCCACGCAGCATCTTCCACCGGCTTCCCCGGGGCCGATTCGCGTGGCACCTTCCAATGCCGCGGCATCACCGCGGAAAACGAATCCAACTCGAAGTAAAGATCCGGATGCCCCGCGGCAATCATTTCATGGTCAACAAATTTCTCCCGCGTTCCCAGATGGCACTCCAAACATTTCTCCGTGCGATGAATAACGTTGCGCGTGTCATGCATCCCCAGCGCCACCGATTTTTCATGTGGCCAATCGCGCGTCGTATGTGGTCCCAGCCACGCAGAAGCTGGCCCATGACAATTTTCGCAAGATACGCCGTCCGCCAATTCGAAAGCCCGCCCGCGTTGCTCCGCAGTGGTATACAACGCATGACACGCCAGACATTTCGGCGCTTCTTCCCCCCTCGCTCCAAGCTTTAAAATTCGCGCCATCCGTTCCCCAACATCGCCGCTTAGCGCCTGAAACGCGTGACTATGTTTGTCTTGCAGAATCCATGTCGAATATTCGTTTTGCAGCACCCGGCTGCCGGCGATCGGCTTCACGCTGCCGTGACAACTAGTCGCGGCGCAAGAGCCAGGGCCAATGTATTTGATGGGTTCAGCCGTATCGGAGGAAGCACTCGAAGAAGAAGCAGAAGCAGCGCCACATAAGAAAAACGCCGCGGCCACAGCAAGCACGTACCGCGCGGGACAATTAGTTTGACGATGCGCCATGCGGAAAGATGCCAAGAGTGCTGAATGCTTATAGCTTTGCCTGCCGCGGCAAGTCAACGCCCAGCCGTTGCCTTTTGCGGTGCAAATGCGCGAAAAGCCAACGGGTCGCTATTTACTTCGCGAGACGGGAAACATAGTATGCGGGGATACGTCAGCCTCGAATTGCGCCGCATGCCAATCGCGATCGCGGCGCAGCATCGCGAGAACTACTCTCTGTGATCTTTGACGACCTGCGGGCCATTCAACTGCGCTACGGTTACCTGCCGAAGGCGGAGCTGGAAGGGCTTTCTCATCGCACCCAAACTCCGCTCTATCAAATCCACAGCGTAGCCAGTTTTTATCCTCATTTTCATTTGGTTCCTCCCGCCAAGGCGGAAGTCCGCGTATGTGCCGACATGAGTTGCCACCTCAATGGCGCCTGCGAGTTGCGCGCCGAACTACTGCGGCGTTTCTCCGGCTCGCGCCCCGAGGATGTCCAGATTAAGGATGTGAGCTGCTTGGGCCGTTGCGATCAGGCGCCGGCAGTAGCCATCAACGACGAGATTTTTGCAGCCATGAGCTCGACCGCTACCGAAGATTTGGTGCGGCGAGCGCTCCGCGGCGAAGAAGTACGTGCTGAGCATCCCCATGAACCACGGCTCGCCTGCGCGTCGGATCCATATCCCAACGATTCAGAAAAATATGGGGTGCTACGGCAACTCGTCCAGACCCGCGACTGGGACGGTGTCCTCGTGACGCTAAAAGAGGCGGAACTTCGCGGCATGGGTGGCGCGGGGTTTCCCACTTCCATGAAGTGGGATCTGGTCCGCAAGCAAACAGATCCCGTGAAGTACATCGTGTGCAATGCCGACGAAAGTGAGCCAGGCACCATTAAAGATCGGTTCATCCTCAGCAATCTACCGCACCTGGTGATGGAAGGCATGATCATTGCCGGCCTGCTCACCGGAGCAAGAAAGGGAATTTTGTATATCCGCCACGAATATCCGCTTCAGGAAGAAATCTGCGGCGAGGAACTGCGCCGGCTGACCAAGGACGGTCTGCTAGGCAAACGGATTCTCGGTAGCGGCCTGGAATTCGATTTGGAGATTTTCGTAAGTCCAGGCGGATACATTTGCGGCGAAGAAAGCGCGCTGATTGAAGCCATCGAAGGACATCGCGCCGAACCACGCAACAAGCCGCCTTTTCCAGGGCAAATGGGCCTGTGGCAGAAGCCAACCGTTATTAATAACGTGGAGACATTCGCGAACGTCCCGCAAATTCTGGCGCGCGGCGTTGATTGGTACAAAGCGGCGGGCGCGAACGGCTCACGCGGCCTGAAATTCGTCGGCGTCAGCGGGCATGTGCAGTGCCCCGGCGTGTACGAAGTGCCGATGGGCACCTCGATGCGCGATGTGATCCTCGGAAAAGCTGGCGGAATTCGCGGCGGGCGTGCCTTGAAAGCCTTCGCTCCATCGGGGCCTTCATCGGGATATTTGCCAGCGTCGATGATCGATGTCCGGCTGGATTTTAAAGCGCTCGCGGAAGCCGGCTCGATGCTGGGTTCCGGCGCGATTGTGGTATGCGACGACTCAACCTGCATGCTGGACATGGCCTTGAACGCGGTCCGCTTTTATCGCAATGAATCCTGCGGCAAATGCGTGCCGTGTCGCAGCGGCTCGCAAAAAATGGTGGAACTGCT
This sequence comes from Candidatus Acidiferrum sp., assembly GCA_036491775.1. Classification (GTDB taxonomy): domain Bacteria; phylum Acidobacteriota; class Terriglobia; order Acidiferrales; family UBA7541; genus Acidiferrum. The sequence continues at coordinate 3,719 of DASXBH010000459.1, read as the reverse complement.
GACACGATGGACGCGCGGTGGACTGAGCGAAGCAGAGTTTTGCGCGGACTTGAAATTGGTTGACGAATTGTCGGCGGCCATGATTTTGACATCGATCTGTGGGTTGGGACAGATCGTCCCGGCACCCGTGCTTTCGGTATTGAAACATTTTCGAACTGAGATCGAGCGGCACGCCCTGCACGGCGACTGTCCGAGTGGCATTTGTTTTTCCGAGGTGGGTCGAATGCCGGAACTGGCGCGCGTTGGAATTCGGCCCTGAGTTCAGCTGAAACGAAAATGGATTTGACGCAGAAGATACCGAGGGCCAAGCGCAAAGGTCACGGAGATAGCGTGGCAAGTAAAACCAGATGAGCACGACGATTAATCCCGGCCTGGTGGAGTTGACGATTGATGGCGCGGTGGTGCGCGTACCCGCAGGCACCAGCGTGTTCGATGCCGCGCGCGTCACGGGCATCGCGATACCTACGCTGTGCCATCTCCAGAGTCAAACACCGGTCGGTGTGTGCCGCTTGTGCGTAGTCGACACCGGCGCGCGCGTCTTGAGTGCTGCCTGCGTTCGCCCGGTCGAGCCGGGAATGAAGGTCGCGACCAACTCCGACAAAGTACTCGCAGCCCGAAAGACCTTGCTGGAATTGCTGATGGCCGATCATCCTTCGCCCTGCGCCCGCCAACAACATTCCGGTGATTGCGAATTGGAAATGCACGCCAAGGCAGCGGGCGTCGGCGAGCCGCGCTTCGCTCGCAGAACCCTGTCGCGCGGGGCGGACGATTCATCTCTGGCCATTGCCGTCGACCACGATGCTTGCATTTTGTGCGACCGGTGCATTCGTGGCTGCGACGAAATCAAAAACAACTTCGTAATGGGCCGCATGGGCAAAGGCTACTCAGCCGGAATCGCCTTTGACCTGAATGCCCCGATGGGCGATTCCACCTGCATTTCCTGCGGCGAGTGTATGGTCTCGTGCCCGACAGGTGCCTTGACCAATAAAGGCACCGCCGGCACGGCGATTGCCGGCGCGAATGGAACACAACCACTCAGCGCCGAAGAATTGCACCGCATGCCGGTGTTCGCCGGAGTTTCCGGAACATTTCTGGAACTGAATCGCGGCGCGATCGTGAAGCGCCGTTTTCCCAAAAGCGCGGTGATCTGTCGCGAGGGCGAATTTGGTTCCACCGCATTTTTTATAGTCGAAGGCAAAGCACAAGTGTCCATCGCCACCCCGATTGCCCACGTCAAAACCGAAGGTGGCGCTCGCGGATTTTTCAAACGCCTGAAAAGCACTCTGGTCGGCCGCGAAGACGACAAGCGCGATGAAGAAGCCCGGGACCGCACCATTCCTATCGATGCTTCCGTCGATTTGTCCTACGGAAATCCCGTGGCCCAACTCGGTCCCGGCGATTTGTTTGGCGAAATGACCTGCATGAATTTCTATCCGCGCTCCGCAACGGTCCGCGCGGAAACCGACGTGGTCGCCTACGAGATGTTGCGCAACGTGCTCGACATCATGATGAAGAACAAAACGTTTCGCGCCCAGATCGATCAGACCTACCGGCAAAGGGCCCTGGAAACGCACCTGTGTGGCGTGCCTATGTTCGCGGAATTGGCGCCGGATTTCATCGAACACCTGAAAGGCAACGTCGAACTTGTTCGTTACGCGCCGGGTCAACTCATCGCGCAGCAAGGCCAGGCCGCGGACAGTTTCTATCTGGTGCGCATCGGCTTCGTGAAAATTTCCGAGGGCTATCCCGGCGGCGAACTGGTGTTGGCGTATCTATCCCGCGGCGATTATTTTGGCGAAATCGGATTGCTGGGCGGCGGAGTGCGCACCGCCACCTGCACCGCCCTCGATCACGTGGAACTCGTAAAAATTTCCAGCGATGACTTCCGCGAGATGGTCGCACGCTATCCCAACGTGCGCGCGGGCCTGGAAGCAGTGGCCGCCGAACGCCGCGCCGCCAATGCACAACGCCTCCAGATGGTGCATAGCGTGCCCATCGACCAATTTCTGTCGCAAGGCCTGATGGAAGCGCAGAGCCTGCTGATTCTGGATTTGGAAAATTGCACCCGCTGCGACGCCTGTGTAAATGCCTGTGCCGATGCTCATGATGGCGTGACGCGACTGGTCCGCGACGGTTTGCGTTTCGAAAATTATCTGGTCGCCACATCCTGCCGCCAATGCCGCGATCCTCTGTGCATGGTGGGCTGTCCTGTCGGCGCGATCCGCCGTCGAAATTCCCTGGAGGTGATCATCGAAGACTGGTGCATTGGCTGCGGCCTGTGTGCTCGAAATTGCCCCTACGGCAATATCAATCTCCATCCGTTCGAAGTAATGGCCGAAGATCCCGACCATGCAGGCCGCAAAAAAGCCGCGGTGAAGCAGAAAGCCACTTCTTGCGACCTCTGCACACACTTGAAAGAACCGAGTTGCGTCTACGCCTGCCCGCACGACGCTGCCCATCGCGTAGACCCCAAAACCTTCTTCGCGAGCTTGATGGGATAGACCTAGTCAGCTGGGTGCCCCACATGCCCTAGTCGCGTGTGGGGTTAGAGTCAAAGTCAAATCGCACGGAATGATCGGAGTAAAGACAAAAAACGCGCAATGAGAATGGACGCAACACAACGCAACTGGGCGCTGGGATCGCTGGGGATCCTGGCGGTGAGCGGCGTAGTGTATGCGGCTTATGCAATGACCGCCCCCAGTGGTCCACGCGGCGGGAGCCCCATTGGCTTGGCATTCGGCATCGTTGCCTTCGCGTTCATGCTTTTTGCAGCTCTCCTCGGTGCACGTAAGCGCGTTCCCACCTGGCGCCTCGGTCGAGCTCAGGCATGGATGCGCGGCCACCTTTGGCTGGGCTTTTTAAGTCTGCCGCTGATTTTATTTCACGGCGGCTTTCACTTCGGTGGAACACTAACCCGCGTCCTGATGTGGCTGCTCATGATCACTGTGGCCAGCGGCATTTTTGGCGCCGTGCTCCAAAATTACCTCCCGCGCATCATGACCGCCGACGTCCCGCTGGAAACCATCTACGACGAAATTGGCAACGTTCGAAATCTGCTCCGCGAAGAAGCGGATCGCAGCATCGAAGCCATCTGCGGCTCGCTCGGCCTAACCCAGCAAAAAGAACCGGAAACCGAACGCGGCGGCGGCTTCCGCGCTCTCCGGCCGATTGCGGCAGGGGCAGTCCCGCTACGTACTTCGGCAGCAGTAAGCGCGGGAGCCAGCGCGGCGGTGGCGGCTGCGCCAGAAATTATTTTGCTGAGCCCGCAGGAAAGCGAGCCCCTGAAGCGCTTTTATCTCCAGGAGATGCGCCCATTCCTGGACGAGCCGGGGCGGCGCGGCCAGCGTCTCGACGATATCCAGAAGGCGACAAACGCCTTTGCCTCACTGCGCACCGTTCTTCCCGCAGCGGCTCAGGGAACCATCCAGGATTTACAAGATATCTGCGACGAAGCCCGCCAATTGATCCTGCAAGAACGTTTACACCGATGGCTGCATGGCTGGCTTCTGGTGCACATCCCGATTTCCTTGGCGCTGATTGTGCTTGGCGCAGTGCACGCGGTCGTCGCGCTGAAATACTAGTGGCGAGTAGCGCGACGTTTTCACAAAGCGGCTGGTAAGTTTGCGGACGGAGTGAATGGCCCGACTCAGAACAACCAAAAAGCTGGCCCAACGGATCGACCTGAATTATTTCAAGCGGGCGACGCCGTTCAAGAGCGC
>DASXBH010000458.1:0-4098 GCA_036491775.1 Candidatus Acidiferrum sp. | reverse complement strand
GTGAGTAGACGGTATCACTGAAGAGAAGGGTAGAGGATTCGCAGGTCGCAAGCAAGTGAGGGCAAGTACAGATAAAGAACAGGCCTAGTATTGCCCTAAGTGATTGAAATATGAACGGTTGCGTGACCGGGATGGTAATCGGGGTGATTATGGCCACGCAACCGACAGGTACCGAGGCATTAAACCCAAGGTATTCAGGGAAGTTTCGCCGGTAAGGCGAAGCTTCGCGAGACTGCAAGCTGTTGGCTGCAAGGCGATTCGCGCTCGCGAAGATTATTTGTTGACGGTGGCGTCGGTGGGGAGTTTGGAGCGCAGGCACCACTTCAATTCCTGGCTCATCTCGGTGACTTCCATGCCGGGCATAACGATGAATTTGCACGACAACATTTCGCGCGGCTCGTCGTCATCGGGCAATTGGCAGGTTACGCGGCAATACTGACAATCCTGATTCCAACAAAAGCGTCCGTACGGGATCGTTTCCGGGCTGATGAACTGAAAACATCGCAGTAGTGAGTTGCGCTCCGGGACCTGAAATTTTTTGCCCATGATGGTGATGTCGACGAGTTTCTCGTAGGGGCGGAAGGGTTCCGACATGGTAGGGCCTGTCCTTTGTCCACAGATGGTGGTGCCGCGCGATTCCCTGGGCCTAAACGCTTGCGCGAATGCACTCTCAGAGTAGTTGGTAGACGCCACTCGAACAACGACGCAATGACTTTGCGTGTAGCGAATCCGCCACGGGGTGGAGACGGAACGATTAGCGGCTTAAGTTTAAGCGCCGAGGTCGAAGAATTGGCACATGCGGCGGAACTTTTCGTAGCGACCGTCAACGATTTGGCGGGGACTTTGTTGCGTCAGGACAAGGAGTTGACGCTCCAGCACTTCGCCCAGAAGTTTCGCGGCGCCTTCGTGGTCGGCGTGAGCGCCACCGTCGGGCTCGGGAACGATTTCGTCGATGATGCCGAGGTCTTTGAGATCGGTGGCCATAATCTTCATGGCGATGGCGGCGGTTTCAGCTTTGGTGGAATCGCGCCAGATAATCGAGGCGCAACCTTCCGGTGAAATGACCGAATAAAAACCGTTCTCCAGAATGTTGACGCGATCGCCGATGGCAATGGCCAAGGCGCCGCCAGAGCCGCCTTCACCGGTGACGGTGACGATAACCGGTACAGGCAGACGCGCCATTTCGCGGAGATTCCGCGCGATGGCTTCGCCTTGGCCGCGTTCTTCGGCGTCTATACCGGGATAAGCACCGGGCGTGTCGATAAAGGTGAGTATGGGCCTGGCAAATTTTGCGGCGAGTTCCATGACGCGCAGCGCTTTGCGATAACCTTCGGGCTTGGGCTGTCCGAAATTGCGAACCACGCGCTGCTTGGTGTCGCGACCTTTTTGATGACCGATGACGGCAACTGGGCGACCGTTGAATTTCGCGAGACCAGTGATCAGCGCCTTGTCGTCACCGAAGCCGCGATCGCCGTGAAGTTCGACGAAATCGGTGCACATCAAGCCGATCCAATCGAGGGTGTAGGGTCTCTGCGGGTGCCGGGCGATCTGGGCGCGCTGCCAGGGGCCGAGATGCGCATAAAATTCGCGGCGCAGCTCCAGCACTTCGCTTTTGATGCGTTCGAGTTCGGCTTCTTCCCCGTTGGTGGAAGCCAGGCGGCGCAACTCTTCGACTTCTTTTTCGAGACGGTCGATTTCGGTCTGGCGCTCGAGAGTGGTGGCGGCCTTTTTGTCTTTACGAGCTGCGCACATCAAGTCACCCTCTGGATGCCCTCGTCGCCACAAATCCTCTGCACCGCGGCGATGAAATCGGGGCTCACCCGAATCTTGCGCTGAGATTGTACAACGGCAGTGGTGCCATCCTGTGCTGCTACTTCAAACACTACCGTGCTTGGCCCGGTGGCGCTGGCAAACAATTCTTCGAGTTGCTTGAGTGAAGCTTCATTCAGCCGGCTCAGGTCTAGCTTTACGCGAAATTCCGAAGGGCCAGCGCGCTCGGCGATCTCTTCCAGCTTGCGGCCTTCCTGCAAGGAAAGGCGAGTGCCGGCTTCTTCGATTTGCACACGCACTTTCAGCAGCAGCGGCGCGCCGGGCTTCAGCAGATTCTCCAAGCGGGCAAAACTTTCTGGAAACGCCAAGAGTTCCTGAACGCCGGTCATATCCTGCAAAGTGAAGATAGCCCAACGCGCACCTTTTTTTGAGCGCATCGGCCGCGTGCCCACGATCAACCCCGCCACGGTGATTTCTTTTCCGTTGCGCTGGCCTTCTACCTCATCGAGCGAGAGAACGCCCATGTCTTTCAAGCGTGAAGTGAATTTCTCGAGAGGATGGCCGGAAACGTAGAAGCCGAGCATAGCGTATTCGCTGGTGAGGCGTTCTTCTTCGCTCCAGGGTGCCGCGTCGCGCAACTCGAAATGAACCTTAGGCTCGGATGCGCCGCCGCCAAAGAAGAGACCGTGCTGACCTGATTCTTTGGAGCGGGCAGCACGTTGCAACGCCGCGACGGCATCGTCTACGGAGGCTAGCATTGGTTCGCGAGGGCCGAGAGAATCCATGGCGCCGGACTTGATAAGACTTTCGAAGACACGCTTATTGAGGAAGCGCGGCTCAATGCGTTCACAGAATTCATAAAGCGACTTGAACTCACCCTGGCTTACGCGGGACTCACGAATGGCCTTGGCGGTATTCTCGCCGACGTTCTTGATGGCTGCCAAGCCGAAACGAATGGAGTCGCCCACCGGCGTGAAGTACAAATCGCTCTCGTTCACATCCGGCGGCAGAATCGAGATGCCCATGCCGCGGGCTTCGTTGATGTACTTCACGGCCTTTTCGGTGTTGCCGGCTTCGGAAGTGAGCAATGCGGCCATGAATTCCACGGGGTAATGGGTCTTGAGATAGGCAGTCTGGTAGGCCAGCAGCGCGTACGCACAGGAATGCGATTTATTGAAGCCATAGCCCGCAAATTCTTCCATCAGGTCGAAAATGCGAACGGCTTTCTTCTCGGCAATTTTATTCTTCTCGCAGCCAGCCAGGAACTTGGCCCGCTGCGCGGCCATTTCCTCTTTCTTCTTTTTGCCCATGGCGCGGCGGAGAAGGTCGGCTTCGCCGAGGGAGAAACTGGCCAGGCGATTGGCGATCTGCATCACCTGCTCTTGATAGAGGATGACGCCGTAAGTTTCTTCGAGAATGTCTTTGAGCTGCGGGAGTTCGTAGCTGACTTTGGTTTTGCCGTGTTTGCGATTGATGAAGTCGTCGATCATGCCGCCCTGAATGGGGCCGGGGCGGTAGAGAGCGTTCAATGCGGTGAGATCTTCGATGCGCGTGGGCTGGTAGCGGCGCAAAATGTCGCGCATGCCGTGCGATTCAAACTGGAAGATAGCGGTCGTTTCGCCACGCGCGAAGAGCTTGTAGGTCGCTTCGTCGTTGAGGAGAAGATTTTCGATGTCGACTCTAACGCCGCGATTTTTTTGCACCATGACTACCGCATCATGGAGAACGGTGAGCGTGGTGAGGCCGAGAAAGTCCATCTTGAGCAGGCCGATACGCTCCAGGGCGTTCATGTCGTACTGGGTGGTAATTTCGTCGCGGTTGGTCTTGTAGACGGGAACAAGTTCGGTGAGCGGCTGCGGCGAAATGACCACGCCGGCGGCGTGCGTAGAGGCGTGACGAGCCAGTCCTTCAAGGCGCAACGCGACCTTCATCAGGTCTTTGAATTTCTCATCGCTATCAACGGCGGCTTTGAGTTGCGGCGATTCTTCGAGCGCGGTCTGGAGTTCAATGCCCAGGGTGGCTGGTATTAACTTGGCGAGCCGATCGACCTCGCCGTAGGGGATATCCATGGCGCGACCGACATCTTTGACGGCAGCTTTTGCGGCCATGGTGCCGAAGGTGATGATTTGCGAAACATTTTCGCGGCCGTATTTATGGGTAACGTAATCGATCAATTCGCCGCGACGACGCATGCAGAAGTCGATATCGATATCAGGCATGGAGACGCGTTCCGGATTCAGGAAGCGCTCGAACAGCAAGTTGTATTGCAGCGGATCGACATCGGTGATGCGCAGGGCGTAACTCACCAGGCTGCCGGCAGCGGAGCCG
>DASXBH010000457.1:0-7862 GCA_036491775.1 Candidatus Acidiferrum sp. | reverse complement strand
AATCCTGTGGGTCGCGCAGAAAGGATGTAACCCATTTGAACGCCTCAATGAAACCGAGGAAGTCGGGATAGTTATAGCGTTGCTGGACCTCCTCAGGAGTAATGTCAATTTTGTGTCGCGCAGCCAGTGCACAAGCCAACTCCGGCCGAATACATCCCTCGAGGTGTAAGTGAAGCTCCGCCTTTGGAAGCGCTGCGATCCGTTGAGGTAGTTTGGAGGAATTCACAGTGATTTAGTGCGGCAGTTGTGGCTTTCCGGCATTGATCCAGGCCGTCAGCCAATACGAGCCGATGTCGCTTGAAGCATCGGAGAGCTGTCGTATTAAGTTCGGCGCGGCCAGATTATAAAAATTGTCGTAATACTCGTCGGTATAGGAAGTTAAGCCGCGCTTTGCATGGCGATCGGCAAGCAGCACTGCTTCCAGTTGACTGTGGGCGTTCAGGCACGACTCGAAAGCGTAGTCGGTGGGGTCGTTAATGTACGAAGCATCGTGCGGGTTCAATGGGAAAAAGGAACCGTACCGGTCGATCAAAACGGTGTTGAATCGATCGTTAACACCCGATTGCCCGGAGAGTCTGCCATCAAAATTCTCGGTGGTGTTGAACGGATCGTGCGCTTCGGCGACGTAATTGGCAAGAAACGCCGCGTCAAGCTTGGCGTCTTCCCATCGTCCATTTTTAAAATCTTCCGTTAGCTTCTGGCTGTACACGCCAATTTCCCAGGGCAGTAGTCCGGTCGCTTCAACTTTCGATTTTCCGTATTTGGCAACGGCCGCTTTATAGCTGCGCGGCAGAATTTCGAATGGAAACTTGCCGTATTTATCCAGTTCAATGAAATGATTATTCCGCTCGTTCGGCTTCTTATCCAGTTGATTCAATGGGTCGTTCACGTGCTGAACGAGGAACGCGGAGTTGTTCTCGAAAAAAGGACGCAGTTCGCCAGGAAGTGATCCCACGGCTCGCCCAATGATCAAGCGCTGCGCATTGTTGCCCCAGCCCCAGGCAAATTTCGCGCATAGGCCAATACAAATCAGCGAAGCGCACAGTAGAGTTACATGTCGGCGAAACGCATGCTTCGATCCCTGCAACATACAATGCCTTAGATCCTTGGCGACGTATTCAGGGCGCTGCGATGACGGCTATACACAAAGTAAATCACAAGCCCGATGATCAGCCACACAAAAAACCGGATCCAGTTCTCCAGCGTCAGGCTCGCCATTAGAATCACGCAGGTCGCCACAGAGAGGATTGGCAGAAACGGCACCAGCGGCACGCGGAAACCGCGCGGCCGGTCTGGCTGGGTCTTGCGCAGCACCAAAACCGCAATGGCGACCAGCACAAAGGCAAATAGGGTTCCGATGTTGGAAAGGTCGGCCAGTGTTCCGATATCGAAAATTCCGGCAGGAATTCCCACCACGATGCCTGCTATCCAGGTCGCAAAATGTGGCGTCCGGAAACGCTTGTGCACTTTGGAAAACGCTGGTGGTAGAAGTCCATCGCGCGACATGGCAAACCACACCCGCGCCTGGCCGTATTGATAAACCAGTAGGGAAGAAATCATCCCCATCAGCGCTCCGATCGTTACCCAGCGCTGTAGTTTGTCGAGGCCGATATTGTGCAGTGCGGTGGCAACTGGCGCCGCGTCGCCTTTGAAAATGTGATACGGCTGAATTCCCGTAAGAACGACGGCCACACCAACGTAGAGCGCTGCGCAAACAAGCAGGGAGGTCATGATTCCCAGCGGTAAGTCGCGTTTCGGGTTTTTGCATTCCTCTGCGGCGGTCGAGACCGAATCGAAGCCAATGTAACTGAAAAATACGATGGCGCCGCCGGTGAGAATTCCCTGAAATCCGTTTGGCGCGAAAGGCTTCCAATTGATGGGATTGATGTACTTCGAGGCAAACACGATAAACACGAAGATCGCCACGAGCTTGATTCCGACCATGATGCTGTTCGAAGTGGCGGATTCCTTGATGCCAGTGACCAGCAAAACCGTCAGCAGCATCACAATCAGAAAGCCAACTAGATTAAAATGCGCCAGCCAGCCGATCCCTGGCTGATACGCCGGGGTGCTCAGTGCATCCGGCAAATGAATTCCGAAGGAATTCAGCAAACTGTTTACGTAGGCCGAGAAGCCGACAGCGACCGCCATATTCGAAACGGCGTATTCCAAGATCAAATCCCAGCCAATGATCCATGCCACCAACTCGCCCATCGTAGCGTAGGTGTAGGTATAAGCGCTGCCCGCAATGGGAATCATTGAGGCCAGTTCGGCGTAACAAAGTCCCGCGAATCCACAAACGATGGCCACCAGGAAAAATGAGATCGCGATCGCCGGCCCGGCTCCTGGTCGCCCAGTCGCACCGAGGGCGTGCGAACCGTGCAGGATTACATCCAGCACCGGAGCCTTGAGCAGGGAAGGAACTAAAACCTCTTCGCCCGCCGCCGCTGTTCCGGTGAGCACGAAAATTCCAGTGCCGATAATCGCACCAATCCCCAAGGCGGTCAGACTGATCCACCCCAAAGTTTTCTTTAGCCGTTTTTCTGGATTCTCGGAATCAGAGATGAGTTGGTCTATGTTCTTACATCGGAATAATTGTGGATCCACTCATCGTCTCCGTTCGCGTTTCGAGCGTGTTCCAACCCTCTTCAACGCTGGGGCCTGATATGTAGGATGATCGAGCCACACTCTATCGCGATAGTACGCTAGGGTGCAACTCGCCTGTGTCGTATGTCGTAAACGGAGCGAGTAGGAGTTCGTTGAGAGTGTTAAGAGATTAGAGTTGTTGGAGCTGCGCGTAACGCTCCACGAATTTCTTAGTTCCGCGGCCCGGGAAGCTTACCGACAGTCGGCGATCATCGTCCTCGCCCTCCACGCCGACAACGGTACCCACGCCATATTCCGGATGGCGCACCTTTTGACCCAACAAGGGGTCAGCAGTGCCGCCCTTCTTGAAGGCTGGTCGCGAGAACGAAGTTGCGGCGGCTGCACGCCGCGCCGGAGCCTTGGTTGCTGGTATGGGATTGCCGCGAACGCGACGCAGGAATTCCTCGGCGGAATAGGAGTATTCCGGATCCGGCTCGTAACGGCGCGATTGCCCGATTTCGGCCATGGAACCGCGCACGGTATCCACCAGTTCGCTGGGTATTTCGGCGAGGAAGCGTGAGGGTAAAGAAGCGCGCATCTGCTGCTCATTGCCAAAAACGCGCCGGTACACCGCTCGGGTCAGCGTAAGCGACTGCCTGGCACGCGTCATTCCCACATAGACCAGCCGACGTTCCTCTTCGATCCCTTTTTCTTCGTTCAGAGAGCGGCTATGTGGGCAAATTCCATCTTCCAGGCCGGTCAGAAACACGTGGTCGAACTCCAGTCCCTTGGTGCTGTGAAGAGTGATTAACGTGACACCGGGTTTTTGCTCAAATGAATCCGCGTCGCTTACCAGTGCCGCCCCATCCAGGAAATCGGTGAATGACTCGCCTGCTTCCATCGCTTCCGCCAGTGCACGCGCGAGCTCTTCCAGGTTCTCGATGCGCGCCACATCTTCCGGCGTGTTTCGGTCCTTGAGCATGTCCATGTAACCAGTCTCTTCGAATACGTAGCGCAGGAATTCCGCAGGATCTTTGCTGCCGTATGAGTCCTTCAACCGTAAAATCAACTCACGAAACGTGCGGAGTGGAGCTGTGGCGCGACTTGACGTAGGACTGGTCATCAACGATTCCATGGCGTCCCAGAACGAGAGACCTTCACGTTGCGTGATGTCGCGCAACGCGTCCACGGTGGTTTTGCCGATTCCCCGCGCGGGCACGTTCAAGATTCGGAGCAACGAGATGTCGTCTTCGGGATGCAGTGCCAATCGCACATAGGCCAGAGCGTCCTTCACTTCTGCGCGATTGTAGAAGCTGAAGCCACCTACCAGCTTGTAGCGCACACCGCGCCGCCGGAATACCTCTTCGAACGAGCGCGACTGGAAATTCGTACGATATTCTACCGCGCAAATCTGGTCTGGATCGTCGCTCAGGATGCGTTCCAACTCGCCCGCCACGAATTCCGCTTCAGCTTGCGCATCGCGCGCTTCGTAATAGCGAAGGTTCCCTCCCTGCGCCTTTTCCGCACGCAATGTTTTGCCCAGGCGGCCCGGATTGTTGGCCACTACCGCGCCGGCAGAATCCAGGATCGTTTGCGTAGAACGGTAGTTACGTTCGAGGCGAATCACTTTGGCGGCCGAGAAATCTTGGGAAAAGCTGAGCAGAATCGAGACGTCAGCGCCACGCCAGCGGTAAATTGACTGATCTTCGTCACCCACGACACAAATGTTCTGGCGCTCATTCGTCAGCAGGCGCAGCAAATCGTACTGAACGCGATTCGTATCCTGGTACTCGTCTACGTGCAGATATTGAAAACGTGACTGCCAGCGTTGGCGTACCTGAGGCACATCGCGCAAGAGGCGCGCCGACCGGAGCAGCAGATCATCGAAATCGACGGCGTTGCTCTGCTTCAGAAGTGCATCGTACCCGGCATAAATGTCCGCCACCTTGCGGGTGTCGGGACCAAACGCCTCAGCTCGCACTTGCTCTGGCGTTTGCCCGTGGTTTTTGGCGTGGCTGATGCGGCTCAACACATTGCGTGGAGTAAGCGCCTCATCCTCAATCCGCAGCTTATTCATTACCAGTTTTACCGCGGCGAGTTGGTCATCGTCGTCGTAAATTGCGAAGTCTTTCGCCAGCCCAGCGGCCGTTGCTTCCCGGCGCAATAACCGCGCACATAGAGAATGGAAGGTCGAGATCCACGGCCGGTCTGGCGGCACTCCCGCCCTTAGCAACAAGTCCGTGACCCGTTTTTGCATTTCTTCCGCGGCTTTATTGGTGAACGTCACCGCCAGAATTGCATCCGCTGGGATCCCTTTGGAGATAAGATTTGCCATTCTGTAGGTGAGCGCTCTCGTCTTGCCGGTTCCTGCTCCGGCAAGGATCAGCACCGGGCCTTCGGTTGTTTCGGCGGCGAGGCGTTGTTCCGGGTTTAATTGTTCAAGAAAAGTTTGCATTGGTCCGAGGTGTCAAGAAATTTGTATGAGTTTCAATGTTAGCTGAGCGAGCAGAGTGGAGCAAATTTCTGCAAGAATTGTCAGCAATTGTGGAGAAACGATTTTGCGACGCTAGTTTCCAGAGGTCGACGAATGTCCCAGGTCGATATCGAAGTAGGACAATGGCTCATTGCTGGTCATCTTCACCATGTTGGGAAAATAGAGCCGCGCCGTTTGCAACAGGTCAACTTCGCCGCGAATATCAAAGTACACCAATCCCTCCATGGAACTATGCGCCGCAATCACGTTCGAGGGAATTCCTGCGTTCTGACAAGCTTCCTTTAACTCCGTCCAATTCTTATCGCGACCTGGAGTGGACTTCCCGACCGGTATCGGCAGCGGGTTGCGTCTCTTCGTTGGATCTTTACCGTTGTCCTTCAACAGCACCGTGTCGGCGACATCTTCAGCACTCAGCGGAGCCAGTTCCTGTCGATTGTCTTCCCCGAGCTGCACGGTCAGCCGAATTCGTTGCAGATCAACCTTGATGCTCTCATCGGTGTTGTTGCGAAAACTGACACGCAGTGCCACCACGCCGGCTGAGAATGGGGACTTCTTCCCAAATTTCTCTTTGTAGCGGCTGCTCTGCGTCCAAGGATCGACGCCAATGGTCATGCCTTCGTGCGATTCCATCGTCGCCGTACGCATTGTAGGTGCCTGTTGTTGAGCGAACACCGACCATGGCGTCGCGGCGATTGTTACGAATATCAACAGAAGGGAGGCAGGAGAATTTCGCATACGGTTATAATAAACTGATTGCATCCTGAGGCCTTCGATTCCTAGGGGACAAGCAGGGTTGCCCTGCTTATCGGGAACCAGTCGGCCCGCTTCCCGGGATGACCGGAGTCAATTCGAGTGTATTTCCTCTATAGTTTTTTTGCGGCTGTCGCGGCTATTCTGAGCGCGCCGTACTGGCTAATTCAGGGGTTGCGGCACGGAAAATATCTCACCAACTTGGGCGAGAGGCTCGGTTTCTCCGTTCCCGGGGTCCAAGGCCTTCCCGCCGACCGGCCAGGTGCCATTTGGCTGCACGCCGTGTCGGTTGGCGAGGCGCTATCCGGCGTAGCGTTAGCCAGGTGCCTAAAAGAAGCGTATCCACAGAGGCCCTTAGTCGTTTCCACCACTACACTAACGGGTTATACGCTGGCGAAGGAAAGAATGCCGTTCGCAGATGCTGTGATTTTCTTCCCCTTCGATTGGGCGTTTAGCGTCAAACGTGTGCTCGAGGCCGTAAAGCCTGCGCTGGTCGTCATCCTCGAGACTGAAATTTGGCCAAATTTTCTTCGGGAAACTAACAAGCGCGGCATTCCCGTGATTTTTCTCAGCGGGCGGATCTCCGATCGGTCTTTTGCGCGCTGGCAGAAATGGTTTGGGTCGTTTGGATTCTTTCTTCGGCCGTTGCTCGCCTCGGCGCTGCAAAAGCCTGCCGTCTTTCTGATGCAGACGGACGCCGATGCGGAGCGCATTCGCTCTCTAGGTGCGCCACCTGATCGGGTAAAGGTCAGCGGCAACCTCAAATACGATCAGGAATTGCCGGACCCTACGCCGCTGGCGGAATGGCTTGCAGAAGAGTGCAAGCGGCGCGGGCGCTGGCCGCTCATCGTGGCGGGAAGCGTTGTCGCAACCGAGGAACCGCTGGCGTTGATCGCGTTCGGAGTAGTGCAGGGTGATTTCCCCAAAGCGCTTCTGGTTTTGGCGCCGCGCAAGCCTGAGCGCTTTAATGCGGCCGCCGAGTTCATCGATGAGTCGCATCGGAAATTCGTCCGCCGCTCGGAACTTTCCGTAGCGGGAGCGTCTCCGTCCGCTTCATCCTCTAACGGTTCGAGCATCCCGGATGATGCCACCGTCTTGCTGCTCGACAGCATTGGGGAGCTCGCCTCGCTTTATCGGATTGCTGACGGCGCCTTCGTTGGCGGTTCGCTGGTGAACTCCGGCGGACACAATATTTTGGAGCCCGCTGCTTTTGGAAAAGTACCTGTCTTCGGGCCGTCTATGGAAAACTTTGCAGCTATTTCATCTCGATTCCTGGAAGCGGGAGCCGCGATTCAAGTGGAAAGCCCGGAAGACGCTGGAGTCGAATGGATTCACCTGCTGAAGGATCCGGCGAAAATGTCCAGAATGGGCACAGCCGCGCGGCAACTTGTGGAAAGCAGTCGGGGCGCTCTGGACCGCGCTTTGTCAGAAATTCAGCGGCACATGGATAACAGCACTCGATGAATGTGTCGCCTAGGTTGCGCTGGGTGCTCCTGCCGTTATCCTGGATTTACAGAGAAATTGTTCGGATTCGCGTTTGGATGTATGCAAAAGGAGTTCTGCGGCAACGCCTCGTTAGCACGCCGGTCATTAGCGTTGGAAATTTGACGGTGGGGGGTACCGGTAAAACGCCAATGGTCATCTGGCTTGCGGAGCGGCTTCTTGCGCAGGGCAACCGTGTTGGAATCCTCACTCGCGGATATAAAGGTAGGGAAGGCACTAGCGACGAAGTCGAACAAATGAAAGGGCGGCTCCAAGCCCACGTACTATTTGGAATTGGCAAAAATCGCTACGAACAAGCTCTTCGTTTGGAGCAGACAGGTGTGGACATTTTATTAATGGATGATGGCTTTCAGCATCTTCAGCTTGCTCGCGACGTCAACATTCTATTGTTGGACGCGTGTCATCCATTGACTAACGAATCCCTCCTTCCGGCAGGCCGCCTACGCGAGCCACTGTCGGAAATGGGGCGCGCTGACCTGCTGGTTTTTACGCGCACCGAAACGTCGCCGGGTACTAAAGACGCCATCGC